>ONUQ01000089.1 GCA_900321055.1 uncultured Elusimicrobia bacterium | reverse complement strand
ATCTTTAATATTGAAGGAATTTGATTTTCCGTGACATCATCTGCGAATAACACACCGGCTTTTAGTAATATTTAGCAATAATTTTGGTAAACACAGCTTATAATCTTGTTTAATCGGAAACATCAACATCCGCAACGATGGTTATTTTGTAATCGGGATAAAGTTTTTCAATTTCTTTTTCTATAATTGATATACCTTCGTTTGTTTCAATTTCAAAACTCATAATAATATCAAATATTATTTCTTTTTTATCCGTATCAACATAAAAGCCATGCATTTGCAAAATCCAATCATAAGACATTATCGTTTTTTGTACAGTGTTATACATCATTGAAACTTCATTGTTTTTTGTATTGAAAGAATAAACTCCGACTCCTACAAGAATAACTCCTGTTTGATGAATATTTTTGTTTGTAATTTTCTTGTTAAAACATCAACTTGCTCTACAGTCATGGTATCAGGCAATTCCAAATGAACGGAAGCAAGATTTTTGTTTGGTCCGTAATTATGAATAATTAAATCATAAGCTCCGCGAACTTCCGGTTCTTCAACTAAAAGTTCTTTTATTTTTTTAATGGTTTCTATATCTGCTCTTTTGCCCAAAATATCGTTTAAAGCATCCGTCATCATTCCTATACCGGCTTTTATGATTACTCCTGAAATTAATACACCTACATAAGCTTCAAGTGATATTTTTGTTGTAAAATAAATTATTGCGGATGCCAAAACGGATGTTGAGAGTATTGCATCAAACATTGCATCCGCACCTGAAGCTATTAATGCTCCTGAACTTACTTTTTTCCCTTGAGATTTAACATATTTACCAAGAAGAATTTTTACAATAACCGCTACCGCTATTATTATTAAAGAAATTATTGAATAATCCGAAGGTTCCGGATTAATTATTCTTTTTGTGGATGCTATTATGGATGTTATACCTGCATATAAAACTATTGCCGATACAAGCATTGCACTCATATATTCTATTCTTCCGTACCCTAACGGATGATTTTTGTTTGGTAATTTGTTTGCTAATTTTGTTCCTACAATTGTAACTATTGAAGATAAAACATCCGACAAATTGTTTACGGCATCCAGTATGATGGCAATAGAATTTGAAAATAATCCTATTATTGCTTTAAATATCACAAGAAATATGTTTATAACAATTCCTATGATACTTGTTTTTACTATTATTTTATCTCTGTTTTTTATTTCTTGAATTAAATTTGGCTTTTCTGCTTTTTGTTCTTGCATGATATTATATCCTTAATTTTATGCTTGCATAATAAATATCTGAATTTAATCATATCTTAAAGCTTCAATAGGAGAAAGTTCTGAAGCTTTTTTTGCAGGCCATAATCCAAAAACTATACCGACAACGGCAGAAAATCCTACTGATAACACTATAGAAAATGTTGAAATAAAAGTTGTCCATCCTGCAACTTTTGAAACAATAAAAGAAATACCTACCCCTAAACTTACACCCAACACTCCTCCCAGTAACGACAATACCGAGGATTCTATTAAAAATTGTAATAATACTGCTATTTTGGTTGCACCTATGGCTTTTCTTAATCCGATTTCTCTGGTTCTTTCGCTAACACTTACAAGCATTATATTCATAATACCTATACCGCCGACTATTAACGAAATACCTGCTACCGCACCTAAAAGCAGTGTCATAGTTTTTGTAGTGGATGTAAGCATTTTAATCACATCCGACATATTTCTTATTCTAAAAGCATCTGCATATTCATGTGTAAGTTTGTTTCTTTCAAGCATTGTTTTTAACAGATAAGTTTCTGCTTCTTCTAATTTTCCTTTTTGAACTTCTACGGCAACACTGGAAATATATTTTATTCCGAACAATCTTTTCATTGCCGTGTATAAAGGAACAATTACTATGTCATCGCCGTCTCTATATCCTTGAGCCCCTTTTACCGGTAATATTCCTATAACTCTAAATTGTTTTCTGCCTATTTTTATATATTTACCAACCGGGTTTTCGTTACCAAAAAGATTTTTTACAACGGTTGTCCCTATAACACAAACTTTGGATAATTTATCATTTTCGGATTTTGTAAAAAATCTTCCATATTGAGGGACAGCATTTTGTAAATGCTGATATACCGGAGTTGCTCCCGTAATATAGGTATTGGTGTTTTTATTACCATAAACCACTTGTGCGGTTCCGTTAACATTAGGATCTACATTTTTTATCAATTCCGTATTTGAGGCAAGTGCATCAACATCTTTCAGATATATTCTTCTTACTACAGAACCTGCTACACCACCAATACGGATTCTTCCGGGCATTAGATATAATAAATTTGTTCCCATTGATGTTATTTGGCTTTCAAGAGATTTTTGTGCACCGTTACCGAGTGCAAGCATGGATATAATTGATGCAACACCGATAATAATACCAAGCATAGTTAAAATTGATCTTGTTTTGTTTGATATTATTGCTCTTATAGCCGAAAAAAAGTTTTCCGTAAATTCCGCAATACTTAACCGTGATGTTTCTTTTTTTATTTTTATGGGATTATTTTCTCTTTTTTCTTTTTCTTTTTGTTTTGTATCCGATAAAACCTGACCGTCTTTTATCATTATAAGTCTATCTGCCCATTTAGCAATGTCAGGTTCATGAGTAACTAAAATAACACTTATCCCTTTTTTGTTTAGGTCTGTGAGTATTTGCATTATTTCATTTGATTGTTTTGAAGAAAGATTTCCCGTCGGTTCATCGGCAAATATTATTTTTGGATTATTTATAAGTGATCTTGCAATAGCCACTCTTTGCTGTTGCCCTCCGGAAAGCTGTGTAGGTTTATGTTCAATTCTATCACTAAGTCCGACTTCTTTAAGCAACTTTTCTGCTCTTTCTTTTCTGTTTATTCCGCCGGAATATACAAGCGGTAAAGCAACATTATCACAAGCAGTCATTTTATTTAATAAATTGTATTGTTGAAAAACAAAACCGATAATTTTTGACCTTAAAAATGCTGTTTGATTATCGTTAAACTTTAAAACATTTTGTCCGTAAATTTCATATACACCGCCTGTTGGTCTGTCAAGTAAACCTAAAATATGCATTAAAGTAGATTTTCCTGAACCGGAAGGTCCCATAATGGCTACAAATTCACCTTCTTCAACCGTTAAATTTACACCTTTTAAAATATCAAGTTTATTTTCGCCAACGGTATAAACTTTCGTTATATTTTTTATTGACAGTAGTGGTTTATGTTCGTTTTTGTTTATCATAATTATTTCTTTTTTGATGATGTTGTTGTAGATTTATTTAAAATATCTTTACCTGTTTTTCTTTTTTGCGGTCCCATAGATAAGAATCCTTTTGTTTCTTTTTTTGTCATTGATATATTGTAGTTATCTTCTTTTACCAAAATAACATCTCCTTTTGAAAGACCTTCGGTTACTTCAATGTTTTCTCCGTCAAGAATACCGGTTTTTATAAAAACTTTCTTTTGTTGAAGATTTTCTTGCGGAACTAAAACAAAAGTATCACCTTTTTCATCTTCTTGAAAACTATTCCAAGGTATAACAACTGCATCTTTAACTTCTTTTACCGTAATATATATATTTGCTGTCATTAAAGATTTAAAAAACGGCGGTGTTTTTTCCGGTCTGATTTTTACATAGTATGTAATAACATTACTGACATTTTTGCCTTCTTCAAGAATTTGAAATACTTTACCTTTTATACTGCTGTTTTTGTATGCATCTAATGTTATTTTTGCCGATTGTCCGGTTCTGATTTTACCGATATCTGCTTCATCTACACTTGCTATAACTATTAATTCGTCTGCTAATGCATACAATATGTCGCTTGTAGATATTGTTTGTCCTTCAACAACATTTTTCAAAATTATTTTTCCGTTCATAGGAGATATTACGGGAGTAGTTTTGTATGTATTTTCCCAATTAGCAATATTTTCTTCAGAATTTGCTCTAACTGCATCAAGAATAGCTACTCTATCGTTAGAACTTAAATATGCTAACACTTGTCCTTTTTTAACGGTGTCACCTTCTTTTACTAAAAGTCTGTCTACTCTTCCTGCAACCGTCGGCTTAATTTCAACTCTGTTTAAAGCAGAAACTTCACCTGTTGTATCAATTATTTCTTTTATATCCGCAGTTGACACCTGATAAGGAATATATTGAATTTGTTCTGCTTTTTCTTTTTTATGTTTAAGTTGATAAGTTATTATTATTCCCAATACAAGAAGTACGGTAAAAATTATTGCTATCTTTTTCATTTTATCTCTCCATTGGTATTTCCTAAAAGTTTATCTCGTTTAGCTAAAGCCAAATTGTAACTATGTAAAGCGGAAAGATGTGATATTTGGTAATTCACATATTCCTGCTCTATATCTTGCCATGTTTGAAATTCCATTGTTCCCGATCTGTATTTTATTGTTGCTTCTTTTTGCCTCTGAGTAGCCGCCACCAAAAACATTTGATAAATTTCTATGCTGTCTTTTGTTTTTTCTATATTGGCTAAAATTTCTTCCAAACTTGTTTTTGTTTCAAGAATAGTTTGATTATATTTTTCTTTAGCTTTATCTAAATTTGTTTTTGCAATTTTTATTGTATTTAATGCATTTGTGATACCGCCCGAAAATAACGGATAAGTTAATACCATACCCAAATTCCAAGTTCTATTGTCTGCCGGTGGGATAGGATTTGAATCATCTAAAACACCAAATGATGCCGAAGCAGAAAGATTCGGATAAAGATTTCCTTTAGAATAATCTAAAGAATATTTTGTTATTTCAACGGATGCCGATGACAATATAACATCGGGACAATTTGCAACCGCACTATCAACATTTATATATTTATCGTCTTTAACTTCAGAAAGTGTAAAATCTACGGTGCATACACTGTTTAAATCCATACCTAAACATTGAGCAAGAGTTCTTCTTGCAACTATTAAATCTCTTTTGGCATTTGATACATTTACATAAGCAGATTTTTTTTGTGCTTGAGCTTTCAACATATTGCCTCTGCTTTCTTTACCGCCCTCATATTGTAATCTTACAATGTCTGCAGATTGTTTTCTTAAATTGTAAATATTCTCCAATAGGGTAATATTTTCCTGAGCATAACACATTTGTAAAAATGCTTGTCTTATTGAATAATATACATCTGCGGAAGATTTTGTAAGTTGAGCCACGGTTTTATTAATGGTTGCTTTCTTTCCTTTTATTTGAGCGGAATCACCAAAATTATATATTGTTTGTGAAGCATTTAAACTTGCACTCCAATTGGTTGCAGTCGGGCTATCACCACCTCTTGAAAATCCATATTTGAAATTTACGGACGGATAATATTTATTTAGCATTACATTATAATCATATTCTGCAATTTGTAAATCTTGTTTTGCCATTAAAAGAGTTTGGTTTGTTTTGTTTGCTATATCTATACAATCTTGCCATGTATAACTTTTAGTTTGGCAATATCCAAAACCTGCTATAAACATCATTCCTAAAAAACAAAATATTTTCTTCATGCCATAATGTCCTTTGTTGAATCGTTTTATTAATAATATTAGACAAATTATATGTTAAAAAGTTACATTTTAAAACATCTTTGTAAAACATAGAATATTATATCTTACTATTTTGATATTTTTTGAATATTATACTGTCTGACAACATTATTATTTCTTATGGTTTTTTTATTGTCAACAGCCGGATCTAATTTAAAAATATCATATATTTTACAAGGAACCGTTCCATCTTCCGTAGGTTCATAAACAAATGCACCGTTTGAATAATCAAAATCTTTAGGCATACCCCAAATTTCAAATTGTGTTATTTTTCGTCCGTCCGAATATCTGAATGCTTTTACTTTGTTTTTTGTGTAGTATGCAATAGATGCAGAAAGTTGATGTTCCGGAGTAACAACAAAATGGTATCCGTCGTGCAATATTTTTTCTGCTAATTCTTTATATCCGTGAAAATAGTTTGTAGCATCTGCAATAGCGGTATGGTTTGAAATTTTATCCAAAGGAAGTATTGTCCATTTTGCATGTAATCCTAAAATAATTGAAGCAATTAAATTGAAAATTATTGCACCTATAACCAAGCTTTGTTTTATTTTTGAACCTTCAATAAAATATTTTGCCGCAATTATTGAAAAAGTGAAATATGCGGGAATAGGCCAATTTCCTCCGGGTAATCTTTTTAATGCGGTAAATACATAAAATAAAATTACCGGAACGGAAAATGCTGCAAGAAAAATATTTTTTGTATCTTTTGAAAACAAATACTTTATACTTATGTACAGTACCGGGAAAAATAATATGATGTTAAAAATTCCTGCTTGTGTTCCCAAATATTCAAACACATAGTTAAATCTTATTCCGTTATTATTTAAGGCATGCCCTACTTGATAAGAAAATGAAGCCCAATCGTGTAAATAATTCCAATAAACAACCGGAAAAGAACATATAACGGAAATTATCAGTCCTATATATAATTGATAACTTTTAAACCAAAATATTTTTTTATCCGATACAATATAAATGAATAAACTCATTATAAATAAACAAGCCGTATATTTGGATAACATTGATAATCCAAAAAATAATCCTATCAAATACCAATAATTATGATTTTTGCTGTCTATCAATTTCCAAACATAGTATGTAGATAACGATAGAAACAAAAAAACAGGAGTATCCGGAGTTATTATTATTGAAGCCGTAAACAGTATTGGCATACAATGAAGTATTACAATACTTGCACTTGCCATTGCTTCGTTGTTGAAAAGCTTCATAACTAATTTCCACAACAATATGCTCACAATTAAAGTAACTATTATACTGGAAAATCTTACGGCAATTTCGCTGTTACCGAAAAGAGTTGTTAATTTTATAAAATATGCAACCATTGGAGAATGGTCATAATAACTTAAATCTAATTTTGTTGACCATAACCAATAATATGCTTCATCGGAATGAAGCGGTAAAGAAGATATTAAAATCTTCCATACTATTGAAAACAAAACAAAAATTATTGTATTTTTAAGATTGAATATTTTTGTCACAAAAACTCCAAATAATTATCCATATTATAATCAGAGATATAGTTGTCGGAAGAATAGTTTCCGGAATAATTACATTGTAAGCAAAACTGTATTTTAAAATTTTTACAAAGTAAAACATACATATTGAAAAATAAAGAGACAATAATAAAGAAGATATTCTTATAATTTTTTTTATAGAGATTTTTGTTAACAACCCCGCAAAAATTAATACAAACATATAAAAACTTAAAACATATTTTAATTGTGTCGTTTTTATATAGTGATATAAAAAATAAAACGGTTCAAAAATATATCTTATTACAGACTGATTTCCTTTTATATCGTGAACAACTATCTTTGTGGTTGGCTTTTCTTTCATAAGTTCAAAAACATTTTTGTTATCTTTTTCTTCTATAAGTGTCCACACATTTGCCATATATCCAAGTCCGTGCCAATCCGTTGAACCTGTAATTAATAAATTATTTTTTCTGCAAACTTCTATAATTTGTTGTCTGGTTTCATCAGATATATATCTGTACCCGCAATTATAAATTTCAAAACCGTCAATTCCCCAATCTATAAGTTGTTCTAATTTTGGCTTTTTCCATTTCCACCAATGAGGCATAACAACAAGCATATCTCGTGAATGAGCCAAGTCTATCATTTCTTTTATGCTTTTATCGCTAAAGTCTTCATATTCAAAATAATTTTGTGATAACAAAAGAACAGATTGTCCGTCGGTTGTTCTTATTTGTATACCGGGAAAAATATGCTCGGTTCCTATATCGGGAGGAACGGTTTTATAACCGTTTGTGTTATCATGTTCGGTAATAAAAAAATCAGTAAATCCGTGTCTTTTATGAAAATTAATACTTGACTCTACGGGAGATATATTGTCTCTTGAAGAAATTGTATGTGAATGAGAATCTAATACTTTATAACCTTCAACATTTGTTATTTTTGGACCTATAACGGGAAGAATAATCACACTACAACATAAAGAAACAAAAAAGAAAAAAGAAAAACAACCGTAAACAATTCTGTTCTTTAAGTTTTCTTTATTATATTTACATATTAGTACCGTAATAAGAACTGACCATATTAACCATGAAATTAAAGCAAAAACATAGCCTGTTCGTTCTATTGTCAAAATATAGTATGCAAAAGCATAAAAAGGTTCAATAAATAATCTGAATATCGGCCACTGTAATTCTATATTGTTTAATTGTTGACTGGTAGAAATATCTACTATATTTGAAGAATACAAACATATATTTAATATAATAGAAACTATTATTATTGAAAACAGACTATATATTTTTTTCATTTTAAACCACCAACTTATATTATTTCTTCTTATCTGCAACATCTATGGCTAATCCGAATCTTGATACTCCGGCTCTCTTTGCCATATCCATAACGGCAATAACCGAATCGTATTTTATAGCTTTATCTCCCTTAATTATTACCGGTCTGTTAGGATCTTTTTCAATTTTATCTTTTAATAAAGTCATAAAATGATCTTTATGCACTTGCTCTTTATTTATATAAATAAAGCCATTCTTATCTATAATTATTTCTATAACTTTATCTTCCGTTCGTTCTGTATTTTGTGCAACTTTTGGCAAATTGATTTTTATCTCATGCTGAGACAACATAGGTGTTGTTATCATAAATATTATAAGTAAAACAAGAACAACATCCGTAAACGGTGTAATATTGATATCTGCAACAACTCTTTTTTTCTTATTCATTGTTTAATACCGATTCTATTATTTCTTTTAATGCGGATAAAGCATATTCCATTTCTACAACAAATTTATCTATTGCCCTTGTAAAAAAATTATAAGCTACTACGGCAGGTATGGCAACACATAGTCCTGCAGCCGTTGCAATAAGAGATTCTGAAACACCGCCGATAACGACAGATATTCCTCCCGAACCTGCTAAAGAAATATCATGGAAGGAACGAATAATACCTAAAACCGTTCCAAACAAACCTATATACACCGACACTGCACCTATTGTTGCTATAAATGTTGTATATTTTTCTAACTTTACAACTTCAATAGACATAGTTCTTCTCATTGTTTCTTCAATATGTGATGTATTTGTTTCCAAAAATTTTTTTAAACCTGCTATTATTGCATTTGATACGGGCTTATTCATTGTTTCACAATATTGTATTGCTTTAAATATTTCCTTTTTATTTACTAAAACTTTTATTTCTGCTAACAAGCTATCAATATTTTTTATGGATTTTTTTCTGAATTCAACAATTTTCAACAATATTATGGAAATAGATAATATTGAAATTATAAGTAATATATATAATGTCCAACCACCCATATTCAAAATTTCAAAAAGACTTTTCCCTTCAAACATAATAGTACCTTTTCCTTTTTATAAACTATAAATTCTGAGACCATGACGGAGTATAAGATTCACCCGACATATCAATAAGTTTTCTTGTTCCCGTTCCATCTATGCCGATAATGTATATTGCACTTTTACCGGTTCTTGTTGATGAAAAAGTTATAAATCTTCCATCTTGTGACCAAGACGGGTTTTCATTATTTCCTGAATTTTCCGTAAGACGGATAATTCTTTTCTTTGGCAGATCATATAGGAAGATATCAAATTTTCCGTTATCTCTCATTGTAAATGCAATTTTATCTCCTTTAGGTGACCATACGGGAGAATCACAATTACCCTTGGTAGACAATCTTCTTAGATTTACACCATCTATATCCATTATATAAATTTGCGGATATCCGGCTCTATCTGAAATAAAAGCTATTTCTTTACCGCTGGGTGAAAAATTTGGACTTGTATCAATATGTCTGCCCTCGGTTAATCTTCTGATAACAGCTCCTTTTTCATCTAATAAAAACAAATTAGGATAACCGCCTCTTGATAGAGTTGCGATTATTGTTTTTTTATCCGGAGAAAAACAAGCAGGAGAATTTAAACCTTGAATAGTAGATACGGCTTTTCTTTTATTTTTTAATATATCCAGTATAAACAAGTCAGGATTGTTATATAAATATGATGTATACATTATCATTGAAGAATAAGGAATCCATTTAGGTAAAATATTTAAGTTATTGTCCTTTGTATATCTTCTTAAATTATAGCCGTCATAGTCAACCACATAAATTTCTTTAAATTTTGTGCTGTTATTGATAAATGCTATTTTTGAACAGGCAATACCATCTTCGCCGGTAAACCTTTTAACAATTTCGTTATTTATTTTATGTGCTATATATCTGTATTTGTTTTTTTTATCTCTATATTTTTCTTCCCATATAATTTGTTTACTTTCTATGTCGTATACTTTAACAGTTACCAGAAGTGTTTCCGTTTTTTCAACGGAAATGGTACCTGTTATTAAAGCTGAAATTTTTTTTGAAGTCCAGTATGAAAATTGTTTTTCTAAATCAAATTTATAAGATGTATCGGCTGTAACAACATTAAAATGTCTTGATAAAATTAAATCAGACTCTAAAGCATCTCTAAAATCTTTTGATAGGTTTATTTCTTCCAAAAGAGCATTTTTCGGAACAAATTCCGTAAGTCCGATACCGGCTCTGGCTCCACCTGAAGACAGAGATAAAAAAACATCGTTTTCCGCATAAGATTTTGTTGAAATTAAAATGCAGAAAACAAATACAAAAACAAACACTGAAATGATTTTAATTATATTTAAATTCAAAATAAACTCCTAAATAATTTTCGTTATATCCCGATGGTAACGGGGCAAAAGGACCGGATAACATTACAGCCCTTATAGCATTTTGATCAAAATCTTCATTTTTAGAACTTTCTTTTATTTTTACTTCAGCAACAGAACCGTCTTTTAAAATTCTAAAATAAACAATAGCTCTACAACCCTCTGTTACTTGTGACCACTGCCAATACTTCCTAATCTTTTTTACTATTGTGTTCGTATAGTAAGAATATTTAAAATTCTTATTTTCCAACATAATGCCTTTTGAACCGGAGGATGTCTGGCTACCTGTTCCTGATATTCCTTGAGGATTCCCTTCTTTAACAACCGTCTGTTCATTTTTCTGTTGCTCTGTTTTCGGTTGTTCTACTTTCGGCTGTTCTGCTTTCGGTTGCTCCAATTTTTGTTGCTTTGCCTTTTTTTCAATCTTCTTTTTTTTCTTTGTATCTTTTTTCTTTTTTATTACTATATCATCTTTAGTAATCTTTTGTTCTTTAACTTCTTCTTTTTTTATCTCTTCAATAACTTTTTTTTCTTCTATATTCACTTTCTTTTCAATATCTGCTTTACTTCCTGTTTTACTTTCTACAGGGGAATAAAAAGATACTTCAAATGGAGCTTGTACAAAAAAATTCTGCCTCGTTTTATTATAGAAACATATCCAAAAAACTAAACTATGAAAAATTACGGATAAAATAATAAAAGGGAGTAATCCTAAGTTATTTATTTTTGTTTTTATTGCTGATATTCTTAGTATTACTTTTTTTCTTTTTTCCATTCGTATTTTTTTGCATTATATATTTTTATTTTTTCTTTTGCGGTAAATGCTTCTGAACTCTTAGGGAAATTTTTTAATATTGATTGCAAAACGAGAATAGAATCTTTTTCCTTTCCCAGTAATTCCAAGCATAATGCCATCTTTAATCTTGACGAAGCTACAAATTCAGAATTAGGATAATGTTTTTCAATTTTCTCATATTCTGTATAAGCATCTGCAAATTTGTTTTGAGAGTATAATGATTCTGCTATATAATACTGTGCCTGAACGGCCAAATCATGTTCTTTGTATTGCTTTATAAAAGTTTTAAAACCCATTATTGCAACTTCATATTTTCCTAATAAAAAATCATTATAGGCATTTTCGTATAATTTAGACGGAACTTTAATTTCTGCCCCTGTAGCAGTATTATTATCTGTTTTCTTTTTTAAAACAACAGACATTTCACTGACTTCTTGAGACAGTTGCTCAGTCTTTTTATATAATTCTTGAATAGAAGCTTTATTAGTGTCTGTATTTACTAAATTTTCTTCATATTTTGAATAAAGATCGGCTTGCCTTGATTCCAAACCTGCACATTTTATCTGTAACTTAGATATTTCTTTTTTTAAAGAATCAAGTTCCGTTTGCCCGCCGGAAGAAACACAACCTGCAAGTAAAACCAATGATGATAATAATAAATATATTTTCATTTGAAATATTCTCTACTTAATTATTTTTGATTATTTTTGTTTCTGCTCTTCTGTTTTTTGCCCAACCTGCCTCATTATGTCTTGAATCTTGTGGCATTTCTTCTCCGTAAGAAATTGTAGCAATTCTTTTTGGACTTATTCCCAGCTGAACATAATACTCTTTAACTTTTACGGCTCTTTTTTGCCCCAAAGCTAAGTTATATTCGGCAGTTCCTCTTTCATCACAATGACCTTCAACAACAATATTTAATGTAGGATTCTTTTTTAAATAGGTTGTATTTTCCTTTAATACTTCTAATCCGTCTTTAGAAATTTTACTGCTGTCAAAGGGGAAATAGAGTATTTCCAAATCAGGAACTGTATCTTTTTCTGTTTCTCTGACTGATGGTTCTTGAGAAAAGTTTTTTGGATCCATGGAGGATGTATCATTTGAAACTTGTTCGGCTACAACATTTTCCTCATTGTTTTCTGCAGCAACAGTTTGCTTTTTTGCACAAGAAGTAACAGTCAAGCATACAAATAACAAACTAAGTAAAAAATAATTTTTCATTTTAATCTCCTATAAATTTTTTAATATTTAAACAACAACGACCTCATAACGACCTCATATTGTATATAATAAAATTATTTGTTGTCAATTGTTTGTTTGTATGTTTGTATTGGTTTGCAGAAGTTATTAGACAGTACGAACTATTTTATTTTTTACTGAGTATCACACAAAAAATTGTGCTATTGCTTTTTATATTATCTGTTTGATATTTTTTAATAGCGAATATATAATTCTTTATGAAAATTTCAATGTCTTTGTTGTTTGAGAATAATATATGGTTTGGATATAAATACTTTTATTATGAAAATCTATAACATAAATTTAGTATAATACAAAAATGGATTTATCTACAGACATAAAATATATTAAAGGTATCGGACCTAAACGAGCTTTGGCTTTGTCAAAGCTTTCTGTCAATACCGTTGAAGATTTAATAACTTTTTTTCCGAGAACTTATCAGGATAGAACAAAAAAAACTAAAATATCCGAAATATTGTTCAATCAACATTATTGTGTTTTTGGAAAAATTACGAATGTCTATATAAAGAAACTTTCCATGAATCTGTCTGTTTTTTCTGCCGAGATAAAAGACGGTTCGGGAAGTATAACCGCAAATTTTTTCAGAAAAATTAATCCTTATGCTAAGTTTGATGTTTTTGCGACAATAAAAAAAGATTTTAAAATAGATTCTTTTGTACATATTTATGGTATGTGTGAAATAAAGTTTGGACAGAAGCAGGTTTCCGTTGACGATTATGAAATTGTTGAAAATGAAAATGCCGTTACCGAAAATTTTAATAAACTTGTTCCCGTATATGATTTAACTGCCGGAATAACACAAAAGAATATTTCTTTAGCTTTGAAACTGATTTTAAATGATATGGCTGATATATATCCGGATATAATTTCAAATAATGTGAAATACAAAACGAATTTACCTTCCATATCCCGTGCCATTAAAACACTACATTTTCCAAATTCATTACAGGAAGCCGAACTTGCAAGACAGTCTTTTGCTTTACAGGAATTTTTGCTGTTGCAAATTGTTCTTTCAAAAGCTAAACAAAAGAATGCTATTAAACAAAAAGTCAGCAAATATGAAATTAAAAGGAGTTTATTAACACCGTTTAAAAACAGATTAAAGTTTGATTTTACAAAAGCACAGAAAAAAGCGATAAATGAAATTTTTAATGATATGACAGGCAAAAAAGCAATGAACAGAATGCTTATGGGTGATGTAGGTTCAGGGAAAACAGTCGTTGCTTTAAGTGCTATTTTGCTTGCTGTGGAAAACGGGTATCAAACTGCGATTATTGCACCGACAGAACTGCTTGCGGAACAGCATTATCTTACTTTTAAAAATATGCTTGAAGGATTAAATGTTAATATAGAACTTGTTACATCATCAAGTTTAAAATCTAAAAAGAAGCAAAAAGAAATTTTACCGCAAATAGAAAACGGAATCACTAACATAATTGTAGGAACTCATTCCGTTATGCAGGATAGAATAAATTTTAAAAATTTAAGTTTGGTAATAATTGACGAACAACACAGGTTTGGTGTTTTACAAAAAGCCTCTGCTCTTGCAAAGGGGAATAATCCGGATGTTTTAATGATGACAGCCACCCCTATTCCAAGAGGTCTTGCTATGACAATTTATGGAGAAATGTCCGTAAGTGTAATAGACGAACTTCCCCCGAACAGAACACCTATTGAAACTTATTGTTTATCTGAAAATATTGCCTATATGAATGCTAAAGAAGAAATAGAAAAAGGTAACCAAATTTATATAGTTTATCCTCTTGTTGACGAGTCGGATAAAAGTGAGCTTAAATCTGCCACACAAGAAGCTCAAAAATTATCTAAAACCATATTTCAAAATAATAGAGTTGCTCTTCTTCACGGTAAAATGAACCCTAAAGAAAAAAATGAAGTGATGATGAAATTTAAAAATAAAGAATATGATATTCTTATAGCAACAACCGTTATAGAAGTCGGAATAGATGTTCCGAATGCCACAATGATAATTATTCAGCATGCGGACAGATACGGACTTGCAACTTTGCATCAGTTAAGAGGCAGAGTAGGAAGAGGACAAAAAAAATCTTTCTGTATTCTTATATCGGATGCTAAAGGGCAAACGGCAAAACAAAGACTAAAAATAATGACTTCCACTTGTGACGGTTTTAAAATTGCATCCGAAGATTTAAAAATGAGAGGTCCCGGAGAATTTACGGGAACTATACAACATGGTTTTCCCGAATTTAAAGCCGGTGATATAATAAAAGATGTAAAACTTATAGAATATGCCAAACAGGTTGCAGTTGATATTATATCCAAAGATCCGCAACTGTTGGCACCTGAAAATACAAATATAAATTTTTTGCTTAATAATAAATATAATCAATTATCTAAAATCATTAATGTAGGTTAAGTTTTTGTTATTTGAAAGAATACATTTGTAAAATTTATATATGCTATGAATTTATAACTAAAACTATGTGTTTGTTATTTTTGCCTGATGTTTTGTTTGTCTCTTTTTTGTTTGTAAAATTTTATTAAGGCACTTTCAATATCTTTTTTTAGTTCATTATCTTTTATTGTGAACAATTTATTCCAGTTATCTTTTTCTTTTACGGAAGGCCAGGCAACCCACAATCCATAGTCTCCTTTCATTATGTTACATTGCACTTCAACAGTGTTGTTAAATATAATAGACATAAAAGCAAATACTTTTTTAGGGTTTTTAACAATATTACATTTGTTTATTTTATATTCAATATTTTTATCGTTTTTCGGAAATTGTACGGTATCGGATTTTATTTGTTCAATAATGTCGTTTTTAAAATTTCTGTTTAAGAAATGAAAATAATAATATTTTGTTCCTTTGTTTTCGTAGTATGGTGATATTAAAGAATTGTTATCCGATATAAAATTACATAATGTTAAATTATTGTTAAATTCTATATTTATATTTTTGTCGGTTTTTGTAATGTTTGTTACTTTTAAATCCGTAGCAAATATATTTGCGGAAATAAAAGACAAAAATAATAGTGATAAAATAAATTTACAATTCATAATTTTAAAATATACCATAATTGTTTTAATATATGCAACTTTTATCTGTTGAAAAACTCCGTAAAATAAGATGAATTATTGTCTTTGTTTTTAGATAAATAAAAATAGTATACTTGTTTTGTTTTTAATACCAGCAAAATGCAAGCATATAATCTGGAAAAAACTATATAAGTTTTTTTTAGTATATCTTTAAATCCGCCAACTAAAAAATATTCTATAACTTGCAGAAGACCATAACCTATAACACAATTTTTTAACAATTCAATAAAAGCACAAAATCTGTTTGTTTGTATAATCATTGCAGTATCGGAATACACTCTTTTCCCTAAAATTATAGTTTTCGGTAAATTTTCTTTTTCTATTCTATCTTTAAAATATTCATAAGAAACTAATTTTTTTTGTCCGAATTTTCTTCTGTTAAAAACAGAAATGAGCTTTTCATCAATATCGGAAGTATCAAAATCATTACATACTCCGATTCTTATGGGAAAAGGATAAATATCTCCGTTGTTGTTTATTATCGGAGTATCATCCGATAATAATTTTATATTATTATTTTTTAATAAATTCATTAATAAGGTACTTTTCCCGCCACCTTGAGGTAACATACATATAAAAGTTTTATTATTATAAGAAAAAGAACAGGAATGAATTCTGTGGTATCCGTTCATATCTAAAAGTTCTCCGACTTGAGAATGTAATAACAGATAAGAAATTTCGTATAGAAAATCATTGTCCGTGGAATATATTTCTGCGGATTTATTTTTCTTATCAAATATCACAAGCCCGTTACCGCTATAATCCGTGTATCTTAAATCGTTGTAATCATAACAAATACAATCTGCTTTATACATTGAAGCACAAACTTGCGGGATTTTTTCATATGTCGGATTTGTAAAGTTTATGTTTATTGATAAGTGAATTTGTGTATTTGAATTATCTTTATCTGACAAAAAATATTTAAAGTCAGAAGACAATTTGTTTATTATTTCATTGTTTCCCGATAAAGAAACCACAATCCCATAAATATTTAATAAAGTTTTTTCGTTCTCCATATAATACTATATCCTTTTAATAAATCCATATACAAAATAAAGCCGAAAATCACAAAGCCGAAAATCACAAATATTATCACAATATTTAGTAATTTTAATTTATAATTAAAACAACCGAAAATCACATTATACAAAACTGCCAAAATAAAAAAACACAATTAACAATTTAAAATTATATCAAAATATTGAAAATTTACAACAGATATCTTATTTTGCCGATTTTTTAGTATTAGAAATAAAACGGTAAAAAGTAAGATAACTGTTTTTTCTGCCGGAATAAATATAAAAAAATTTTTAGGATATATATAGGCATAAATAATTTATTATGTAAAATTATCAATAAATAAATTGCATAAAATTTGTAGATTTGATACCATTTAAGGAATATACAAAAACTTATATTTGTTTGGTATTTTTATAAATTAGTTTTGGAGGATGTAGAATGCACATACTGGTTTGCATAAAACAGGTACCGGGAACAACAAATGTTCAGATTGATCCTGAAAAAGGTACTTTAAAAAGAGAAGGTGTTGAAGCGATAATAAACCCTTTTGACGAATATGCCATAGAAGAAGCTGTCAGACTTAAAGAAAAAGTTGGCGGAAAAGTTACCGTTATCACAATGGGACCTCCGCAAGCGGAATCGGCATTGAGACAGGCTATTTCGGTCGGTTGCGATGAAGCCATCCTTGTTGGAGATAGAGCATTTGCGGGTGCAGATACATGGGCAACTTCGTATGCAATATCCACGGCAATAAAAACGATTGGTGATTTTGGTGTAATATTTTGCGGAAAACAGGCAACGGACGGAGATACTGCACAAGTTGGTCCTTCAGTGGCAGAAATGTTAAATATTCCGCATGTTGCTTATGTTAGGAAAATAGAAGAAGTTGGAGAAAATTCTATAAAAGTTCAAAGAATGATGGAAGACGGATACGATTTAATTGAAGCCCCCGTTCCTTGTTTGCTTACGGTAGTAAAAGAAATAAATACTCCGAGAATACCGTCACTTAAGGGGAAAATGGCAGCAAAGAAAGCGGTTATAAAACAATTAAATGCTCAAGCAATAAATGCAGATATTAAACAGACAGGTCTTGCCGGTTCACCTACACAAGTTAAGAAAATTTTTACCCCGCCACAAAGAAAAGGCGGACAAATGTTTGAAGGGGAAGCTCAAGATATAGCAGTACAATTAGTGCAAAAGTTGAAAGAGAATAGATTGATATAGGAGAGATAAAATGGCAAATAAAATAGTTATATCTGCGGATAAGTGTGTAGGATGCGGTGTATGTGAAACTACTTGTCCGTTCGGTGCAATATCTTTAAAAGACGGTAAAGCAGTTGTTGATATGGAAAAATGCAGATTTTGCGGTTCTTGTGTTGATGTTTGCGGTGTAAAAGCAATCACAATGCAAAAAGAAGAAGTTAAAGATGCCGTTGATAAATCTTTATATAGTGGTGTATGGGTTTATGCGGAACAAAGACATGGCGAAATATCTTCGGTTGTGTATGAACTTTTGAATAAAGGTGCAGAACTTGCAAAATCATTGAATGTGTCTTTAAGTGCAATACTTATCGGGTCAAATATATCTTCAAAAGCACAAGATTTGATAAATAGAGGTGCAGATAAAGTTTATGTTTATGATGATCCGATTTTAGCGGAATTCCAAGACGATCCGTATAGCTGTATATTAGCAGATTTAATAGAAGAAGAAAAACCGGAAATTGTTCTTATGGGAGCAACAAATATCGGCAGATCTTTTGCATCAAGAGTTGCAGCTAAAATTTATACCGGTCTTACGGCAGACTGTATGGCTTTAGAAATAGATCAGGAAACAAGAAATCTTATGCAAACCAGACCGGCATTTGGCGGAAACATTATGGCTACGATTCTTACACCAAGACATAGACCGCAAATGGCAACGGTAAGATATAAGGTGTTTAAAGAAGCACCTGTTCAAGAAGGCAGAAAAGGCGAAATAATAAATAAAACCATAAATGCACAAACAATTATTAACAGAACAAAATTTTTAGGTTTCTTTAAAGACAGTAGTGCAGATGTAAATATTTCCGATGCGGATATTATAGTTTCGGGCGGTAGAGGATTAGGAAATCCGGAAGGTTTTAAACTTATACGGGAGTTAGCAGATTTATTAGGCGGAGCAGTTGGAGCTTCAAGAGCAGCAGTGGATTCGGATTGGATTGCTTATTCTCACCAAGTAGGGCAAACAGGCAGAACGGTTGCTCCAAAAATTTATATTGCTTGCGGAATTTCGGGGCAAATTCAGCACATGGTTGGTATGAGTTCATCGGATATAATTATTGCAATAAATAAAGATAAAGATTGTCCGATGATGCAAACGGCAACATATTCTTTAGCAGGTGATTTATACGAAATAATTCCGGCTATAATAAATGAAATAAAAAAAATCTAAATAAAAAAACAGGTTAAAAAATGAAAAAAATTATAATAGTATTAGTTGTAGTTTTGTTAAGCGGTTCGGTATTTTCAGTATTTGCGGAAGATGCAATAAGTTTTGTGGATTTATGTAAAACCGCAAATATAAGTACCATAAAGTCGGCTATATCCGGCGGAGCAGATGTTAATGCTACATCACAAGATGGTACAACAGCATTGATGTCCGCTTGTCAAAATAAAACGAGTTCGGCAGTTAGTATAGTAACTGAATTATTAAGTTTGGGAGCAAAAATTGATATGGCGAACTCTTTAGGGAAAACTGCATTTGATTATGCTAAAACAAATACAAAGTACGGAAAACAAATTACAGCTTTATTAGAAAAAGCAAAATCAACAATAAACTCGGTTAAAAAATCTACAGCCACAACAGTAACTTCAACATTAGTTTCATCAACAACCGTTGAAAAAAATTTAACCGGTTTATTTGGAGCAAAATAAAATATTTATGGGAGAATATAAAATGAAGCAAGTATTATTTATGTTGGTAATGTTTGGTTTGGTTTTGAGTGCCTGTGGAGCTAAAGAGAGTGAAGAACCTCAGATTGAACAAAAACCGGTTCAACAACAACCGGTTCAACAACAACCGGTTCAACAACAACCGGTTCAACAACAAAATGTTGTTATGGAATCAAAGAAAACCGAATTACAAGAAGAACCAATACTTTCTGAAGAAGAAGCGGTGATAGCGGACAAAAAAGCATTTGAATTTGCTAATTCTGCAAAAAAAGAAATAGAGTAGGGAAACAAAGATAAGGCTCTTGAACTGTTTAATATGGCTTTGAAAGCAAGAAGAGTGCCGTGGGTGTTAGCGGACAGAGGAAAATTAAAAATGGATATGAATGATATTGAAGGAGCAGTAGTAGATTTGACAAGTGCTATAAGAAGAGAGAAAAGAAAAATCTATTATATTTGGAGAGCAGATGCTTATAAATTGCTAGGGAAAAACAATCTTGCAGAAATGGATATTAAAGAAGCCAATAGTTTGCCTAAAGAAGATGCACCTAAAGAAGATGTGAAAGATAAAGATACAAAGAAAACAGATAAAAATGCAAATGTAAAAAAAGTAAACAAGTAACTAAAAAATAACATTTAAGTTTCGTTTAAAATGTGTAGTTTTATAATTGTGTAGTGAAAAAATTTTGATGTATTTTGTTTGGCTGTGCCGATAAACGGTAAGAAATTTTGACAAAACATATTGGACTGTTAGATATAAAATAAATCAAGAATTTATATATTTATTTAGTTCGATATGTTTTTGACTTTTCTTGGTAAGTTTACTTAGAGGAAATAATTTGATAAAATATAAAGATATGAAAAATATAAAAAGGTTGTTTGTTGTTTGTTTGGTAATTTTGGTTTCTTATGCAAATGTACAAGCAATGTTATCCAGGGATAATATCGGAACCAGTACGGCACAATTTTTAAAGTTAGGTATTGGTGCAGAAAGTGCCGGTATGGGAAATGCCGTTACCGGTGTGGCCAACGGAACAGATTCTATTTATTGGAACCCTGCGAACCTTAATTATCTTAAAAAAATAGAATTTTCTTTTTCACATACAATGTGGTTTGAAAATGTAAATTATGAATGGTTTGCTGTTGCAATTCCAACCGAAAAACTGGGAACTTTTGGTTTAGGATTACAATATGTATCTTATGGTCGTTTAGATAGAGTAGATAGAACAGGTACTTTAGATGGTTCTTTTTCACCGTTAGATATGGCAGGATATTTATCTTATGCAAATATGTATAAGAAATTGAAATTTGGTTTTAATCTAAAATATATTTATTCAAAAATTGAAAACTCTGCATCTGCTTTTGCCGTAGATATGGGTACAACTTATAATTTGGGTAATAATAGGACTTCTGTTGGTGCTACAATATCTAACTTAGGTCAAGATATGAAGTTTAATTATAAATCGGAACATCTTCCTCTTTTATTTAAGGTGGGTGTTTCTCATTTTCTGTTAGAACAGTTATTAGTGGCATTAGATTTGAATTTTCCGCGAGATAACGAAGCTTATGTAAATGCCGGAACAGAATATAGGTTTGTAGTTGCAAATAATACGGCTTTTGCCTTAAGAGCAGGTTATGAAGGTAGAAATAAAGATATTCCCGGATTTAATTGGATAAATCTTGGTTTTGGGTTAAAATATTTAGATTATTCTTTTAATTATGCTTTTGTTCCTTATGGCGATATAGGAATGACTCATAGATTTTCTTTGAGTGTAAAATTAGGTAAAGATATAGAAAGAAAATGATTATAGGATTAACCGGTTCTTATTGTTCAGGAAAAGATACTGTTGCAGAGTATATAGTAAAAAATAATGGATTTATACATTTTTCATTATCGGATGAAATCAGACTTTTAATGAAAGAACAAGGTATAGAACCTACAAGAGAAAATCTCATAAAGTTTGGAACAGATTTAAGAGAAAAAAACGGTAACGGTGTACTTGCACAATCCGTATCTAAAAAATTTGAACAGGGCAAAAATTATTGTATCACCTCTATTAGACATACCCAAGAAGTAATTACTTTTAAAAATATAAAAAATTTTGTTTTAATAAATGTGGATGCTCCGCAACAAATAAGGTTTAACAGAATGCAAAAAAGGAAAAGACCGGGCGATCCGCAAACACCGGAAAAGTTTATTGAACTGGAACAAAAGGAATCTCAATCTTCCGGTTCAGGGCAACAGGTAGCATTGTGTTGCAAAATGGCAGATATCGTTTTTGTAAATGACATAAATGATATAGATGTACTTTATAAAAAAATAGATACACTCCTTTCAGACTTAAAATCAAAATATCATGAATAATGCAGATGTTATAGTCATAGGTGCAGGTGCTTCCGGACTTATGTGTGCAGGTATATCCGCACAACAAGGTCAAACTGTTTTGTTGTTAGAAAAAAAATCCAGACCTGCAATTAAACTCTCTATTACCGGAAAAGGCAGATGTAATATCACAAACAGTAAACCTCTTAAAGATTTTATTAACGAGTTTGGTAACAACGGGAAATTTTTATATAGTGCATTCAGTAAATTTTTTAATACTGATACAATAAATTTTTTTGAAGATTTAGGAGTAAAATGCAGATTGGAACGGGGAGGCAGATATTTTCCCGAGTCTAATGATGCTCACGATATAGTAAATGCTTTAATAAAATTTGTTAAAAGTAAAAATGTAAAAATAATTACGAACAGTCAAGTAGAAAAATTTGTTTTAGAAAATAAAAAAATAAAAAATATAGTTGTAAAAGACGGAACAACATATAGTGCAAAAAAATATGTTTTAGCAACAGGGGGAAAATCATATCCTCTCACAGGCTCAACAGGTGACGGCTACAAACTTGCACAATCCGTAGGACACACGATAATTACCCCTCAACCTGCACTTGTCCCTTTAGTTTCTAACGACCAATATTTAAAACAATTAAATAAATTAAAATTAAAAAATATTGAAATTTCCGTTGTTGTAAATAATAATATTGTTTCAACATTGTTTGGTGAAATTGAGTTTGTAAGTTTCGGATTAACAGGACCGCTGATTCTTACTGTCAGTTCAAAAGTTTATTCTTTGTTGGAAGAAAAAAAATCAGTAGAAATTTCTATAAATTTAAAACCTGCACTTGATGATAAACAGCTGGATGACAGACTTATAAGAGAACTGAATAATTTTGGAAAATTGCCGGTAAGAAATATGTTAAAAACATTGTTACCGATACAAATGATAGAACCGTTTATGAAAAAGAACAATATCAAACGGACAGAAGTTTGTTCTATGATAAACAAAGAAAAGAGAAAGAGTTTGTTTGACGGTTTCAGACAAATGAAATTCAAGATTATATCTACAAGACCTATTGATGAAGCAATTGTAACTAAAGGTGGAATTTCTTTAAATGAAGTAGACCAAAAAAATATGAAATCTAAGTTGACGGATAACCTTTATTTTTGCGGTGAGATTTTGGATATAGACGGACCTACCGGCGGATTTAATTTGCAAGTTGCATTTTCTACGGGGTACCTTGCCGGAATACAAAATTCAAATAATGAAAATTAAAAAATAAATGTAATTTCATATAGT
>ONUQ01000058.1 GCA_900321055.1 uncultured Elusimicrobia bacterium | reverse complement strand
GTTCAAATATATGTGCCACAGTATCCTGACTCATTCCGCAAGCATTATCCTGAATAAATATTTGTCCCATTTTATCTGTCTTTTTAGCAGATATTATAATTTCTCCGCCACTCGGTGGCATAGCATCTCTTGCATTAGATATTAAATTAATTATCACTTGTGTAATTTTATCAGGATCTAACTCAATATTAAAATTTTCTATTTTTTTTGTCAATTTAATGTTGTCAGGAAAAGATACCATTTTTGTAACTTTATCAATAAAAGATTCTATATCAATGGTTAATTTTGTCAGTTTTTTTACTCTTGAATAATCTAATAATTCAACAATTATTTTGTTTGCTCTTAAAACTTCCGAAGATAACATTTGTACCATATTTTTTGACTTATTATCTTTAAAAGTTTCCATTTTTGATAAAAAATAAGATATATTTTTTATTGCTGCCAACGGGTTTCTTAATTCGTGAGCAACGGAAGATGCTAATCTTCCTATCGTCGCAAACTTTTCGGATTTAATCAAATCTTGTTGTATTTTTTGATTCGTTTCTAAAGTTTCTTCCAGTTCCTGACTTCTGTGTTCAAATGCTATTTTAAGTTCTAACAGTTCTTTTTTTTCTTTGTTTAGTTCTCTAATATGTGCTTCCATATCACCCGGACATAGAATTAAAAGCCGATGCCAATTCTCCGAATTCGTCATTTGAATTTAAAGACACTCTGTATTTTAAATTTCCTTCGGCTATTTTTCTGGTTCCTTTGGTCAATTTTTCAATCGGTCTGGTTATTAATCTGACAAGGAAAAAAGAAATTAGTATACCGGCAACTATAATCATAACCGTTAAAACTATAATGCTTCCGGTCATATTTTTTATTTGGTGTTTTATTTTTTCTAAACTGACACCTATTCTTAGAATTCCTATAATATTTTCTTTAGTATTATAACTTGTTGTAATACCGGAATCATAATCGTAAGATATAACGGGAACCACAATATCCATAACTTCACCGACATTTTGAATTCTGTTTGCTTTTTTTAGAAATTTGTGCTTTTTTAGTGCTTGTATAACAGGTGTAGCTAATATATACCGCTCTAATTTTCTGTTAGATATTATACTTGATGCCAAAGTTATTCCGTGTACATCGTAAATTACGGAATAAACAACATCATCTATTTTAAGGGCATCTCTTGTAATATGAGATAAAAAAACTAAACTGGATGTGGTGAATCCGTATTCGCTGGAAATAGCTAAAGAATTTGCTAAAGAAATAGTACTGCTTTCTCTAAAAGATTTTAAGAATAAGGTATGTTCTTTAATAAACAGACCTATCATAATAACAGAAACGAATATCACTATTAAAGATATTGTTGATATGAATTAAATCCCAACCCACGATAAAATCTTCTTTTCATAATTATTCTATTCTGTAAAAAGACTAAAAGCCGACGAGAGGACTTGAACCTCCGACCGATGGTTTACAAAACCATTGCTCTACCAACTGAGCTACGTCGGCACTGACATAAAAATGCGAGCTTTTTGAATTTTTCAAAATTTTTTACTTTTTTACCGTAAAAAACACATCTCCAAGTAAGAGAAACAATTAAATCAAATAACTATAACTTCTGTACGATTTATCTGCTTATAATATAAAAAAAACAAACATTTGTCAATGCTACAATGTGCCAATAGACAATAATGTATGTATTGTAAAAAATAAAATTTTTTTATACAATAACAGAATTATGATATATTACTATATAATTATAGCATTACATTATGTTGTTTGTGCAGTATTGATTATCATCGTTCTTCTCCAAGCAGGTAAGAGCGGTGGAATTGCAGGTATTTTTGGCGGTGGTGGTTCTGATCAACTGTTTAGTGCTCCCAGCGGGATGGCTTTCATAAAGAAGGTTACGGTTGCTTGTGCGATTGTTTTTTTGGTAACCTCTTTAACATTAACAATGATGTCTTCCAGAATGAGTATGAGATCGGTTGTTGAACAAATATCAAAGTTACCTATAGCATCTGCAACTCAACAACAAAACAATAAATAAAAGGTGTATTTTGCTGGGGTGGCGGAATCGGCATACGCGCACGTTTGAGGTGCGTGTCCTTAACGGGGTACGGGTTCAAGTCCCGTCCCCAGCATATCATTTGATATTCTTAGCTTACACTTAGTAGAGAGATATTTTTTGCCGTTATATTCTTTTAGAATTGGGAATTATGGCAAGAAAGTTTCTTTATGTAAAAATATCAGGTAGTATACATCTAAGATTCTTCATATTTAATAAAACTCGTCAATTATACGGTTTGTAAATAAAATTCGTTTTGATTTAATCAGTTTATAAGATTTTATTTTTATTATAAATTAGAAACAAACTATGATGAAAAAAGAAGATATTAATAAAATTTTAAAAATTCTTGAAAAAGAATACGGTGATGTAGGTATTGCACTGAATTTTTCTAATGTATTTGAACTTTTGGTTGCTACAATTCTTTCTGCACAATGTACGGATAAAAGAGTAAATATTGTAACTTCAACATTATTCAAAAAGTATAAAACTATAAAAGATTATGCAACGGCAAACACAGAAGAATTTGAACAAGATATAAAATCTACCGGTTTTTATAGAAATAAGGCAAAAAATATTATAACCACGGCAAATATTATATTAGACAAATTTAATGGTACTGTTCCTAAAACAATGAATGAATTGCTTACTCTCAGAGGGGTTGCAAGAAAAACGGCAAATATAGTTTTAGGTAGCGGTTACGGAATATATATCGGTATAGCTGTAGATACTCATGTTATAAGATTGTCTAATCTTATAGGATTAACTAAAAATTCGGATCCCAAGAAGATTGAAAAAGATTTAATGGATATTGTTCCTAAAAAGTATTGGCACAATATATCTTTTGTTATTCAAACATTAGGCAGAAGAATTTGTATGGCAAGAAAACCTAAATGTGACAAATGCCCTATAAAACATTTGTGTAGCCATTATATAGCCACACACAAATTTTGAAATATAACAAATTTTTAATATAATACAATACCAGAGGTATTGTTTATTATTATATTTGGAGGATTTTGTTAATGCTAGTTTACAATAAAATAAGGAAAACACTTGAGCCGGAAGAATATAAATTTGAACTTCAGGATGTAAAAGAACCAAACTTGTTAAGAGAAACTTTTCCTTATACTGATGTTCCTAAAATTGCTTTTAATAATACGGTAGTTCCTATGAATCCGCCTGAAAATATTTGGATGACGGATACAACTTTTAGAGACGGTCAACAGGCATTTCCGCCTTTTACGGTTGAACAAATATCTCATTTATTTGATTTGATGCATAAACTAGGCGGTCCTAACGGAATGATAAGACAAACTGAATTTTTCTTATATTCCGATAAAGATAAAAAAGCTGTTAGAAAATGTCAGGAAAAAGGATATGAATTTCCGCAAATAACTTCTTGGATTAGAGCAAACAAGGATGATTTTAAGTTAGTCAAAGAAATGGGTATAAAAGAAACAGGTATTTTAACATCTTGTTCTGATTATCATATATTTTTAAAACTTAAAAAAACAAGAAAAGAAGCTCTTGATATGTATCTTGATATAGTGAAATCTGCATTAGAAGAAGGAATCATTCCCAGATGTCATTTTGAAGATATTACAAGGGCAGATTTTTATGGTTTTGTTATACCTTTTGCAAAGGAGTTAATGAAACTTTCAAAAGAAGCAAATATGCCGGTAAAAATAAGAGCATGCGATACTTTGGGTTTTGGTGTTGCATATCCCGGGGTAGCTTTACCGAGAAATGTTAACGGCATTATGTATGGATTAACTCATCATGCCGGAGTTCCTTCAGAATGGTTGGAATGGCATGGACATAACGATTTTTATAGAGCATTAACAAACTCTACATTTGCATGGCTTTACGGGTGTTCGGGAATAAATGCCACATTGTTAGGTATAGGTGAAAGAACGGGAAATACTCCGATAGAAGCTCTTGCAATAGAGTATATTGCTTTTAGAGGTAGTCATAACGGAATGGATTTATCGGCAATAACGGAAATTGCAGATTATTTCAGAAAAGAATTGAAATATGAAGTTCCTAATATGCAACCTTTTGTCGGTGCTCACTTTAATTCTACAAGAGCAGGCATTCATGCTGACGGCTTGTTAAAAGAACAAGAAATTTATAATGTTTTTGATACAGATTCAATATTGAACAGACCACCGGAAGTTGCTATTACGGATAGGGCAGGGCTTGCCGGAATAGCTTATTGGATAAATACTCAATATCCGGACTTTAAAGATAGTCAAAATAAAATTGATAAAACTCATCCGGGAGTTTTGAAAATAAAAGAATATATTGATGAATTGTTTAAAGGTGACAGAAGAAATCCGTTGACAAAAGACGAAATGACAGAACTTATAAAAAAATATATTTTGTTGAAGTAAATAATATTTGGAATCTGTCGGTTTATAGAAAAGTTATGAATAAATTTATTGCTTTAATTTTTTCGGTATATCAATTTTAATATGGATTTGAACTGACCGATGCTTGTCTTTAATAAATTTAAAGATTGGGAAAAACAAAAAGAGATATAGATAGAAATAATAAAGAAATAGAGCTATAATTTATAATTAACAGTATTACTCAACTGTAATATATCAATTTTTTATATTAAAACTGCTGATTTATTATTGCTATAAAGTAAACTAAATCGGCAGTTTTCATTCTCTTCTTATACACACTGTCGTTTGTTGTTACTAATCTTCTAATCTTTAGCTTTCTCTGTCTTGCTGTTTCGGTAGTTTCCACTGTCTTATACCCGAAGTTTGCCACTTTATTGAACAAAAAAAGACATCAAAAAGTAATTTTTCCGACGGTGAAATTTTTTTTGATGTCTAAAAAATAT
>ONUQ01000021.1 GCA_900321055.1 uncultured Elusimicrobia bacterium | reverse complement strand
AATTTCTTCTTCCGATGCACCTTTTTGAATTCCCAAAACTTCATAAAAATCTTTTTTCATCTTCTTCCTCTTAAAACTTTTAGCTAATCAACTTTTATTTTTTTGCTTATAACTTCATATTTACTTTATTTTATATTATACATAACTCTTACTTTTTACTATTGCCCGCTCTAAGCAAAAAAACTTAAAAATATTTGAAATCAACAAATAATTTATTATTTCTAAATTTTCTATCTTTACATTTTAATAAAACAGCCCAAAATTTAAAACAGTCCTAAAAAAAACAAAAGACTATGCATATTTAAACTATCACACATTAATTATAATATTTTTATATAATATTCAACAATTAATATACAAAATATTTTAGCATTTTCAAAATATATAAAAGTATTTATCCGAACCGATACTAAACATATTTTATTCAATATTAATCTTTATTAAAACTTATAATATTTTTTAAAAAGTTTCACCATTATATATGAAACTATTATTCCCTCTAATGCACCACAAATAACATCAAAAGGAAAATGACACCCTGCATAAATTCTTTCAAATCCAGTTCCAAAAGCCAGTATAATATATATATACCAATATTTAGGAATAAGCAACAACATTGTCGTCATAGCAGTAAATGCAAATTGAGTATGCCCGGAAGGAAATGATTTCGCATGTAATATTTCATAGAATACGGAAATGTTCCCCTCGCCAAAAACAGCCAACGGTCTAGGTCTTCTAATTAATTCTTTTAAACAAATATTTAAAATTGAAGCAACCATTATTATGCCCATAAATAAAGCAAGCAATATCCAAAATCTCTTTTTTTCTTCCTTCCTTAAAATAATTAATGAAATAATTATTATTACTATACAGCTGGGATTAAACCCTTTAGAATCAAAAAAAGATATAGTGCTTATAACAAAATCAAATACTTTATTTTTTAATTTTATATTTATATATTTAAATACTGCATGTTCCGTATCTGTTAATCCTTGTCTTATTGTTTTTTTCTTTCCGATAATATTTGCAGTGTATTTTCCTTGTAGCATTTCAGGATTAAAATTTTTGCATACTGTTATCCAAAACTTTTTCACAAGTTTGTTATTTCTATAGACAGGAACTTCTATCGGTTGCTCAAATTCCGCAAAGGGATAAACTTTATCCGCACCGGAAAAATCAAATTGATTACTGGTTATAAACAAACCATCTTTATTTTTTAAATTTGAAATATCTCTTTGCCATAAATCATAGGCATCTATTTTGGCACTAAAGCAATATACTCTTTTATCGGGAGTATAGAAAAATATCTGACTTGCTAAATAACTTTTATATGTAAACAAAAACGGTTGTTTATCTTTAGGATAACTATCACACACTTCATTTATTTTAGCAGACAATTCTTTCCAACCGTATAAATCGTTTGATATATCTACAACTTCTGATTTTGAAATACCAAACTCTGTTTTAACTGCCTCTTTTTGTGGCAAAAAAAGTTCAATAGGAATTATTTTATACATACAATGAACGGGGATAAGAATATTTAGAAACAAAGCAAAACCACAAGCTATATACATTGAAATTCTAAATTTTTTATTTCCCCAAAATTTGTTTATCAAATATGATGCATATATTGTTAACATTAAATATCCCATTGCCGGCCAATGTGGCAATATTTCATTAAAAGTTGCTATTACATTAAAAAAAACCAATACCAGCAAACTAAAAGCACCTACCAATAAAGCATTTTGTTGTTTTTTAACAAAGGCATCTTTTATTACTACATAAAAAACATAGCAATAAAATATAAATAAAAAAGGAGAAACATATCCTGCTTGAGCACCAATGGATCTGCCAAACAAGGTAAAAGAAAAACTCGGCAATGTTTTTCCAAAACCATGTTGTAGTTGAAAGCCAAAACTTGCCCAACTGTTTTGAATATTCCACACAACTACCGGCAAGAAAAGTATAAAAGATATTAACATTGCCAAATAAAATTCTTTTTTAGCCAGCCAAAATCTGTGTTCCTTAGAACATAGCAAAAATAAAATAATTGAAGGATATATCATAACTGCCGTATACTTAGACAAAAAAGCCAAACCGACTGCCACACCTAACATATACCAATATTTTTTTTCTTTAGTTTCAATTATATTTATAAACAAATAAAAAGATAACATCCAGAACAAAGACAGAGGAGAATCCGGAATGGTAACAACCGCGCCTAAAAATGAAAATACCGGAAGCAAATTTACTAACAATGCACCGATAAAAGCAATTTTATCATCAAACAATTTTTTTAAACATAAAAAAAAGAGCCATGAAGTTATTATAAAAATTATTACGGAAGGAAGCCTTACGGCAAATTCGTTTATACCAAAAATACCGGTAAATAATTTTATTATATATGCTATCATCGGAGGGTGATCATAGTATGATAAATCTAAAAATTTGGTATATACCCAATAATGTGCTTCATCAACCGTCAAACCGAGTTTACCGATTACGGATAACCTTAAAAATGTGGTTATTGCCGTTAAAATCCAAAATAATTTTTGATAATAATTCATAACATCTCCAAATCTTTATTAAAACTTATAACGGTATATTCTAACATAATTAAATTAAAAAATATAACATCAGACAAATTTAACAATTATTACTTTTACGATAATTAGCCGTTAACCGTTCTTAAATAAAATATATACACGAAAACAGATTGTTTAAAATACTAAACTTAAAATATTCATCTAATCAATAAAATTGAAATAAACAGAAAAGATGTTTTAGTAATTTTAATATCTTTACCTAAAGTATCATTAGCTAATCATAAACAATCAACCGAAATTTTTGACAGCAATAAATCCGTATCAAATAATAACAATAATCATATAAAAATATTAAAATTTTATTTGTGTACCAAAAGATACCGTTGTTCCCGGCATTTTTGTAATAGGATAATTATCGGCATCCCTATCCAAAAATATTTCGTATTGTTGATTTGTTAAATTTCTCCCGTCAACAAATAATTTTACATTATCGTTTACCGCAAATGACAATTTAGCACTTACAACAGCAAAATCTTTTAATCTTTCCTGCTTTTTATCCTGAGCATAATAGTTGCCTATATACATACTGTTTAAAGATAAACTCCATCTGTTAATTTTAAAATTTACATTTAAATCCAGTTTATCTTGAGGTCTTCCTTGTGTATGTTCTCCTGCATCAAAATAAGTATACCCTGCTTGTGCATCAATAAACTTACTAAATATATAACCTAAATAAAGTTCTGCACCTTTAAATTCATATTGTCCTATATTTTGAAAAGTAAAAGATTGCGGAATAACTTTATTTTTAACTCTTTGAATTAAATTATCCCCTTTCATAATAAAACCGTTTATGTTTAAATTAAAATCATCTTTTTTAAAATCTGCACCGATTTCGTAACTGTCAACGGTTTCGGCTTTTAAATTTTTATTACTTGCTTTTGTTAAATATAATTCGTTCAGATAAGGACTTCTAAAACCTCTGCTGTATAAACCTTTGATAAGTAAGTTTTCGCTAATTTGGTATTCCAATCCTGTTCTTGGAACAAATTTTTCACCGGAAATTTCATTATTGTTATATCTTGCACCTGCAACAGCTGAAAACTTGCCGGTAAAATTATGTTTATCTAAAGCATAAAATGCATACTCATACAGTTTCCATGAACCGAGATGCATACTACTGCTGTTTGTTGATAATAATTTTCCTTCCTGTTGTTTATAATCCGTACCCAATTTCAATAAGTTGCTATCACCTATTTCCCAATCATAGTTTGCCATAGCACCGATTAAACTGTCTTTTGAATGCCAATTGTTTGAAAATTTATGGTCTCCGTCATTTTGGTATGCTCTAACAAATAATTTGCCTCGGGAATACATTTTATCAAAATTCAACTGATATGAATTTCTGTGATAATCTTCCCAATAATTATTCGTATATACTTTACCGCCGTCTTTTGTTCTTGTTTCCGGTTCGTGCTTTAAACCCTGAAATTGTTTTGCTTCAAAAATTAAAGAAGAACCGTCTCTAAAAACATATCCCAACTTTTCATATAAATCTACCGCATTATATTGTGAATTAGGTAAATGCCCGTCACTTGTTATTTTGTTTGCCGATACTTCATATATTACATTGTTTTGCAATCCGCCCAAATATATTTTCCCGTTTTGAGTATTAAAAGAACCAAAAGAAAAATCCATAGTTCCTTCAAACGGTTTTGTAGGTGTTTTTGTTATTATATTTATTACTCCGCCCAAAGCTCCGGAACCGTATAAAACACTATCAGGACCTTTTGTTATTTCAATTTTATCTATATTACCTGCAAGCATAGAATGTGAAACACCGCAACCAAACAAAGACATAAATTCAGGTTTACCGTCAATTAAAACCAGTATTCTTCTGCAATTATCTCCAAAACCTCTTATGGACGGATCTGTTCTTCCCGTATCCCCTGTTTTTTGAACGACTACACCCGGAACATTTTTTAAAACTTCCAAAGCCTGAACGGGATTTACTTTTTCTATATCTTGTTTTTTTATTGTTTGAGTTGTTGTAATGGTATCTTGCTGTTTATACAATTTTTCTAAACTTAAAGTCACATCTTCGGCAAAAGAAAAAGATACACATAACAATAAAATATTTAACACTACAATCTTTTTCATAAAATATCCTCTGCTTTTACAATTATATTTTTATATTTAATTAAATTTTTCAAATAATCAAATAAAATTTAAAGTATTATGATACAACTTTTGTTTTATGGAAAAATTAAAATTTTATCAATATATTTTAAACAATATCTTACTTAAATATTTCAGCATATTTAATAAATTTTGTCTTCGTTAGTGATTAGATTATTGATAAAAAAATCTTTTGCTCTGCCTACCATTCAATCTTGAATAAAAAAATCTTTAACAACGGTTGCCAATTATATAAAAACTTTTATTATGTTGTAAAGAAAAAAGAAATTATGTGTATGTGTGGCATGCATGTATGTATTGATTTTTTTTTGTTTTTTTGATAGTATGGATTGCTAGTTAAGTGTAAATTTATTTTTAATTGTTATTTTTGATATTAAAAATTATATCTGCCTAACTACGAATGTATGACTGAATTGATTTTATTTTTATAAAATTCGGTAAATAATTGACAGAAATTTGATATTGTCTTTTATTTAAAAATTAGTGTTTGTTTTGCTATTAGGTACAGAAAAAAATGAAACAATTTAATTTTATTCTGTTTGGTCCTCCGGGAGCAGGAAAGGGAACTCAAGCAAAAAATATTAGCGATGAATTTGAAGTTGTTCATCTTTCAACAGGTGATATGATAAGAGAGTCTAAAAACGATCCTGTTTTATCACAGTATTTAACATCCGGGCATTTAGTACCCGATGAAGTAATTATAGAAATGGTGTTAAAAAGATTACAGAAAGAAGATTGTAAAAACGGATTTTTGTTAGATGGTTTTCCGAGAACAATTTTTCAAGCGGAGAAATTGGATAAGTTTTTACAGAAATCAAACAGAAGAGTATCGGCAGTATTTTATATAGATCTTGCACAGGAAGAAATTATAAAAAGATTGGCACAGAGAAGAGTTTGCCCTAAATGCGGTGGCAGTTTCAACATACAATTAAGACCGCCAAAACAAGAAGGTATTTGTGATTTTTGCGGTGAAAAGCTTGTGCAAAGAAAAGATGATAACATTGATACGGTAAAAGAAAGATTAGAAGTTTATGAAAAACAAACGAAACCGTTAATCAAATATTATGAAGAAAAAGGTTCTATCATAAAAGTAGACGGAACCGTTTCTCCGGACAAAGTTTTTGAACAAATTGAAAATTTTGTTAAAAATAATGTAGAATAAGAAGGGTATTTTGAATAATATAGAATTAAAAAGTGAAGAAGAAATAGAAAAAATGAGAGTTGCATGTCATGCAACAGCGGATATTTTAGAGAGTTTAAAAACTTTTATAAAGCCTGGACTTACAACAAAAGATATAGATGTAGAAGTACATAGAATGATAAGTTCTTTTAATATGAAACCTGCTTTTTTGGGATACGGTGGTTTTCCCGGATCAGCTTGTGTTTCAATAAATGATGAGCTTGTTCATGGGATACCGAATGACTCCCGTGAAATCTTTTCCGGCGACATTGTAACGGTAGATGTCGGTTGTATTTATCAAGGATACTATTCGGATGCGGCTTATACCTATCCTGTTGGTAAAATTGATAAAAAGACACAAAAACTTTTACAAGTTACGGAAGACTCATTATACAAAGCTATAGAACAAGTCAAACCAAGTAATAGGTTGGGAGATGTTTCTTACGCAGTCCAGAGTTATGTTGAATCATTCGGTTTTTCAATAGTTCGTGATTATTGCGGTCACGGACTTGGCAGACATCTGCATGAAGAACCAAGTGTTCCTAACTATGGAAAACCAGGGACAGGACCAAGATTATTACCGGGTATGGTTTTTGCTATAGAACCGATGGTCAATATTGGAACATATAAAGTTGATACTTTATCCAATAAATGGACTGTTGTAACAAGAGATGGTAGTATGTGTGCTCATTTTGAACATACTGTTGCCGTGACCGAGACGGGTTGCGAAATTTTGACAAAAAAGTGACGGAGCAGAAATGTTCTCTTTTATGAAAATTGAGCAAAAAAGGTAATAAAATGGCTAAAGAAGAAAAAATTGAAGTTTCAGGTAAAATACTTGAATCGTTGCCCAATGCAATGTTTAAAGTAGAAATTGACGGCGGGCATGTTATTTTGGCACACATTTGTGGCAGGATGAGAATGCACTACATAAAAATATTGCCGGGCGATAAAGTAAAAGTTGAACTTTCTCCTTATGACTTAACAAGAGGAAGAATCACATATAGAGATAAATAGGAGTAAACCAATGAAAGTTAGAGCATCAGTAAAACCTATATGCCAAAAGTGTAAGGTTATAAAAAGAAAAGGTGTTGTAAGAGTAGTTTGTGAAGATCCGAGACATAAACAAAGACAAGGATAGTTTTTGTTTGTTTTTTGATTTTTGTTACGGAAATATTTATTACAAAATATAAAAATATTTAGATGGAGGAATTATAGTGGCAAGAGTTACCGGTGTAGATTTACCAAAAAATAAAAGATTAGACATTGCATTAAGATATATTTATGGTATCGGACCTGTTTTTTCAGATGCGATTATCAAAGAACTTAATCTTGATCCTGCAAAAAGAGTAAAAGATCTTACAGAAGCAGAAGTTAACCAAATTAACAATCTCATAACAAAGGAATATAAAGTTGAGGGTGATTTAAGAAGAGAAATCCAAGCAAATATTAAGAGATTGATAGATATCGGTTCTTACAGAGGAATGAGACATAAAAGAAATCTTCCTGTAAGAGGACAAAGAAGTAAAACTAATGCAAGAACAAGAAGAGGAAAGAGAAAGACCGTAGGTGCAGGTGCAGGTAAAGAAGCAAAGAAGTAAAAATTAACACGACAAAATAAGTTGGAGGCTTAATATAATGGCAGAAGATAAAAAAAAGACTGTTTCAGCAAAAAGGAAAATAAAATTTGCCGGCGGAATGGCAAGAGCATATATTCAATCAACATTTAATAATACTATCGTTAGTATCACGGACGATAAGGGAAACACAATAGTTTGGGCATCAGCCGGCGGTTCAGGCTTTAAAGGAGCAAAAAAAGGAACTCCGTTTGCAGCTCAAATGACAGCAGCTGCTGTTGGAAAAAAAGCAATGGATTGCGGAGTAAAGCAAATTTCTGTATTCGTTAATGGTCCCGGACCCGGAAGAGAAACAGCAATTAGAGGACTTCAATCTTCAGGGCTTATGATATCGGCAATTAAGGATGTAACACCTGTTCCTCATGACGGTTGCCGTCCACCAAAACCAAGAAGAGTATAAGATAGCAGTTTTAGAATATAGAAAAGGTAAAAAATTATCGGAGGATTTTAATAGATGGCACGCTATATTGGTTCGGCTTGCAAACAATGCAGGACAGAAAGAGAGAAATTGTTTTTAAAAGGTGAAAGATGTAATTCATCAAAATGTGCATTAGAAAGAAAAAGAGGAAAAAATGCACCGGGACAACATGGAGCTAAAAAAGGCAAAATGTCGGATTATGCAAAGCATTTAAGAGAAAAACAGAAAGCAAGAAGAGTATTCGGTTTAACAGAGCAACAATTTAAAAGATACTTTATTGTTGCAGAAAAAATGCCGGGACTTACAAGTGATACATTATTGAAACTTCTTGAAATGAGACTTGACAATGTTGTATATAAATTAGGTCTTTCTTATTCGAGAAAGAATGCAAGACAAATGGTTATGCACGGATTGATTTGTGTTAACGGAAAGAAAATAGATGTTCCCAGATACCAGGTAAAAAAAGATGATGTTATAACCGTAAAAGCAAGTTATAAAGATAATGTTAACTTAAAAAAACTTATGGAAAACCTGGTGGCTGTTCCAAGTTGGTTGACATTTAATAAAGAGGCTGTTGAGGGTAAAGTTGTTAATGAACCGTTAAAGGAAGATTTTTCACATCCTATAAACGGTCAGTTAATTGTTGAATTCTATTCAAAATAAAAAATAACCACTGTAACAAAGTGAGTTAAATGGAGTTTATAGCATGAAAATGCAAGAAGAAAAACAAGGAAAAAATTTAGGTAAACTTGGCAGATTAGAAAAAGAAAGAAAATTAGAATTAGAGGAAAAAACAGCTACAGCGACATTCGGAAGATTTATTGCTCAACCTTTTTATAGAGGTTATGGAAATACCGTTGGAAATTCTTTAAGAAGAATATTGCTTTCAAGTATTGAAGGTGCAGCTATAACATCTGTGACCATAAAAGGTGCAGATCACGAATATGCTGTTCTTAAAGGTGTTAGAGAAGATGCTTTACAAATTGTTCTTAATCTTAAAAAGATTAGAGTTAAATTAAATTCCGATGGTCCTGAAAAGATTTATTTAAAAACAACTAGAAGCGGGCAGATTATAGCCGGTGATATTGAAAAAAATTCTTCAGTAGAGATAATGAATCCTGAACAAGAAATTGCCAACATAGACGATGGAACAACATTGGAAATGGAAATGGAAGTTTCTAAAGGAATAGGATATGTTAGAGCAGAACAGGTAAAGGAACACAAATATGCAGCAAATACAATAGTTATGGATGCTTTGTTCTCTCCTGTAACAAAAGTTAATTATGAAGTTGAAAATACCAGAGTAGGGCAAGACTTAAATTATGACAGACTTGTTATGGAAGTATGGACAGACGGTTCTATTACTCCTCAAAAAGCTTTAATAGAGTCTGCAAAAATTTTAAGAGATACTCTTACAATTTTTACGGGAGAAATAGAAACAAAAACATCTGTTTCTACCGATACATCTGAAAAGGAAAACAAAACAGAAAACTTGAATGATAAACCGGTTAGCATATTGGATTTATCTACAAGAGCTTCAAATAGTTTAAAAAATGCAGAAATAGAAACAATAGGACAACTTATTTCTTATTCGGAAGTAGATCTTATGGAATTTGATAAGTTTGGTAAAACTTCATTAAAAGAAATTAAAGAAAAATTAGCAACACTTGGGTTGTCTTTGAAGGAGCAATTATAATGATAAAGAATCTTAACGGAAGAAAATTGGCAGTTACACCATCACATAAAAAAGCTATGATGAGAAATATGACAACATCTTTGTTCTTACATGAAAAAGTTACAACAACTGTTCCAAGAGCAAAAGAAGTTGTTAGATTTGCAGAAAGACTCATAACAAAAGCAAAAGTAGCAGATTTAAATGCTAAAAAAGCTTTACATGCAGAAATATCAAATAAAGAAGTTGTTAAAAAAGTTTTTGAAGTTTTAGTTCCAAGATATAAAGAAAGAAACGGCGGATATACACAAATATTTAAACTTGGATTAAGAAAAGGTGATTCTGCAGAAATGGCAATTGTTAAATTAGTAATATAGTTT
>ONUQ01000206.1 GCA_900321055.1 uncultured Elusimicrobia bacterium | reverse complement strand
TCAAAGAAAATTTCCAGGGTTCTTTAACGGCAAATAGGAAAACGGATTTATTTTCTATGGATTGCCACGGCAACAAGTTGCCACGGACAACGGCAAAGGCGAACGGCAACAAAGGCAACGGTAAAATACAAAAGTTTAGAAATATGTCGGATTTTTTAGAAAAATCAGTTTATTAAATTTATATCAGAATACTCTATTTTCTTTATTAATTATATTTTCTTTATGTTTTTTTTACCGTGCAATGTTTTAAATCTGTTGAAATTATTATTATAATTGGTACCGGTTATATCATTATCTTTTTCATAAATATCGGATATTTTGATATTGAGAATTCCCAGAATTAAATTAAACAACAAATCGTTTGTAAAATAAGAATCTTTATTTTTATATAAATTATTAAATATATTTATATTATCTTTCTTATAAGAATCGGAAACATACAAATACATAGGAATATATGTCATATCGGGAACAAATTGAGAAGCATCATGACCTAAATTTTGATCTACTGCCTCCGAATGGTCGGAACAATACAACAATACTTTAAAGTTTGAAAAGTTTTTTACCGTTTCATAAATATTTTTTACAACATAATCATTATAAAAAATACTGTTATCATATTTTGTATGTTTGTTTTTTTCGCCAAATACATTATATTTTTTCGGGTATCTGTCACCATACGAGCCATGATTTCCCATAAGATGTATAACTATTAACATATTGTCATATATTTTTATTTTATTTAATTCATCAATAAGTTTTATATCATAATATTTAGTTCTTGTTGTAAGTCCGATATTATTATTTATCCATTTTTGTTGTTGGGCAGTATCGGCTATTACACTAACAGGTGTATCATATCCGCCATAATGAACCTGATTACTTAACCAAGCCGTTTTAATATTACATGCTTTTGCAACATCTAAAACAGATATTGCATTTTGTAAAGCTATATTGTTATATTGATTTTTAGATGTCAGAGCATAAGTTAATACCGGAACAGTTTGTGTATGACAAGAATAAACATTTGTAAATTTAATAAAATTATCATTAGTTTCCATACCGTCTAACCATGGAGTAGTTTTTTTATTATAACCGTAAGCCGACATGTGTTTTTTATTTTGAGATTCTCCTATAACTAAAACATATATCCCGCCGTTTATGTTATTAACATTATCCGGTTTTATATCTGCAACTTTCCTTGAAGCAACATTGCCTTTAAAGTCTTTAAAATCAGCCAGAGCTTGTTTAGTATCAAAGAATATGTCTGTTAACAAATTGTTTCTGTATCTGTATACCAAAAAAACATTACATAAAAGAGATATTATCAGTATAACCAAAATTTTTATATTAATATTATGAAATTTCAAGTTATTACTAAATTTTACTATCAGAAATAATAATAAGAAAAGTATTAATAAACCGATATATTGCCATACTCCTATAAAAGTATCAATATAAGATTTTGTTTCACTGATATTTGTTTGAAATAATGCTAAAATAGTATCTGTTGAAATAAAATTGCCCGAAATAAAGAAATATTCATATATGAATATTGTCGGCAGAAATAAAAAGAACAAACAGACATAATTAATAGTCTTATTTATTTTAAATTTGTTATTAAAAATAAACAAAAGTATCAGATATAAATTCGTAATACCTGTATAAAAAGCAAGCAAATATTTTATATCTTCACCATTCATATTTTCTTGAGTAATGATTTTTATAGCCAAAACACCGATAAAACTAAAAAATAAAACAACAAACTTTTGATAATATTGTTTTTGAGAGACAGCTAAAAAAGAAGTTATATTTATACTAATAGCGGTTGCTATAAATATTTCTATATATTTAAAACTTATACTGCCTAATACAATTAATTCTAACAATAAAAAACTAAAAAATGTTATTAGTATTGCCATAAATTGAAAAGTCATATTCTTGTATAATTCTTTAGATATTACCATATATCTTTCCTCTCTGTTATTTTTTTTGCTAAAAATTGGACGATACATATTATATATTTTTTTAAAAATATTTTATATAATTGAGTGGTATTTGAAAGTTAATTGTTGAACGGAGGCAGGGATGATTATCACATTAAAAAGAAAAGCTACTAAACAAGAAGAAAATAAAGTTATAGAAAAAATAAAAAAGTTAGGATATATTCCGCATATATCAAGAGGTGTTGATATAACAATTATCGGTATGATTGGAGAATTAGCCGAAAAATATAGAGACCTTTTTGAATCAATGGATGAAGTTGACCATATAAGTGAAATAGAAAAACCATATAAACTGGCATCAAGGGAATTTAAACATGATGATACAATAATAAAACTTCCCTACGGAATAAAAATCGGCGGGAAAAAAGTCCCTATTATTGCAGGACCATGTGCAATTGAAAGTAAATCCGTGTTGGATGAAATTGCTAAGATTGTAAAAGCCGGCGGTGGAACAATTCTTAGAGGAGGAGCATATAAACCGAGATCTTCACCTTACACATTTCAAGGTTTAGGAGAAAAAGGGTTAAAGTTTTTACATGATGTCGGATTAAAATACAAAATTCCTACAATAAGTGAAGCTATGTCCGTTGAACAGGTTCCGTTAGTCAGCAAGTATTGTGATATCGTTCAAATAGGTGCAAGAAATATTCAAAATTATGATTTGTTAAAAGCTTGCGGAAAACAGAAGAAACCAGTTTTATTGAAAAGAGGTATGGCAACGACAATAAAAGAATGGTTGTTGTCGGCAGAATATATTTTATCACAAGGAAACTACAATGTAATGTTGTGTGAAAGAGGTATAAGAACTTTTGAAACGGCTACAAGATTTACATTAGATTTAAATGCTATTCCGGTAGTAAAAAAACTTACTCATTTACCTGTAGTTTTAGATCCTTCTCACGGAATAGGTATAAGAGAACATGTTCCTACAATGGCAAAAGCCTGTTTAGCCGTAGGTGCGGATGCAATAGCTTTGGAAATTCATCCGAGACCGGAAGAAGCTTTATCCGACGGAGCACAAAGTTTGTTGCCTGATCAATACAAAAAACTTGTAGCAGATTTAAAAAGAATAGCTGAAGCATTAGACAGAGAAATTTAATGAAAACGGTTGCAATTATCGGTGTTGGTTTAATGGGTGGTTCTCTTGGTATTGTCTTAAAACATTTTACAAAAAAAGGGCAAAGGCAATATGAAGTTATCGGTATAGGGAGAAACTTAACATCATTAAAACTTGCAAAAGATAAAAATGCGGTAGACGGTTATTCTACGGATATTAGTGCAGTTTCTTGTGCAGACATAGTTTTTATTTGTAGTCCGGTGGATACCGTAGTTAATATATACACCGAAGTTGCAAAATATGTAAGAAAAAAAACTATTATTTGTGATATAGGCAGTATAAAGTTTAATATTGACGAACAAATAAAAAAAATTCAAAAAGAAAACAGCAATTATCCTTGTTTTATAGGTTGTCATCCTATGGCAGGGATGGAACAAAACGGTATAGAGTATGCAAGTATTGATATTTATAATAATGCAACCGTGGTAATTACTTCCGATTCTCAAGATAGGAATGTGAAAATTATATCCAAGTTATGGAAGGATATCGGTTGTAAAATTATATTTATGTCGGCAAAAGAGCATGATGAAACGGTAGCTTTTACAAGTCATTTGCCACATATAATAGCATTTAGTTTTTATAAGATGTTTAAAGAAAAAAACAGTTTGAATAAAAATATAGGTAATTTGGTGGCCGGCTCTTTTAAAAGTGTAACAAGAGTTGCAAAATCTTCTCCACAGATGTGGCTTCCGATATTTTTAAATAATAAAGAGAATTTGAAATTGTTGTCAAAACAGTTATGCGAACAGATGAAAGAGTTTGTAAATTGTTTTGATGATGAACAAAAATTAAAAGATATTTTATATAAAAGTGTAAATAATGAAAATAAATAAAATTTCAAAAATTTCAGGAACAATTATAGTTCCGGCAGACAAATCAATAACTCACAGAGCAATAATGTTATCTTGTATTGCTTGCGGAAAATCGGTTATCAATAACTATTTACAATCGGAAGATTGTTTTATGACTTTAAATGCTTTTAAACAAATGGGAGTAAGTATAGAGCAGGAAAACAATAAATTAACGGTAACCGGTGTAGGTATTAAAGGATTGAAAAAACCGATAAAAGAAATTTATGCCGGAAATTCGGGTACAACTACAAGATTAATACTCGGTATTCTTGCCGGGCAAAATTTTTCTTCCACAATTTGCGGTGATGAAAGTTTATCCAAAAGGCCAATGAAACGGGTTATAGAACCGTTATCTCTAATGGGGGCATCGATAGAATCTGAAAACAATTATTTACCGATAACAATAAATTCAACAGGGGTTCTGAATTCTATAGATTATACAAGTCCTATAGCATCGGCACAGGTAAAAAGTTGTTTATTGTTTGCAGGAATGTATGCTGACAAAACTACAACATTTACGGAACCGATTAAATCAAGAGATCATTCGGAAAGGATGTTGAAAAGTTTTGGTGCAGATATTGTTATAAATAATTTGTCCGTCAGTATTAAACATTGCAGTAAACTTTATGCTCAAGAAATAAATATTCCAAACGATATTTCTTCGGCAAGTTTTTTTATCATTGCCGGATTAATTGTTCCGAATTCAAATATAAAAATTTTAAATGTAAATATAAATAAAACAAGAGACGGTATTTTAGAAGTTTTAAATAAAATGGGTGCAAATATTGTATCGGATAATATTAGAACCGAATCGGGAGAAGAAGTTTGTGATATAGAGGTAAAAAGTTCAAAACTTAAAGCTACAAGTATTAATGCTGATATTGTTCCCAGACTTATAGATGAAATTCCTATTATTGCACTTTGTGCTACACAAGCCGAAGGGCAAACCATAATTTCCGGAGCACAAGAACTAAAAGTTAAAGAAAGTAACAGATTATTTTCAACAGCTACACAATTAAAAAAATTAGGTGCGGATATTACCGAAACAAAAGACGGCTTTATTATAAACGGACCTACAAAATTAAAAGGTTGTACGGTTGACAGTTTTGATGATCACAGAATATCAATGATGTTATCAATTGCAGGGCTTATAGCTGACGGAGAAACAGAAATTTTAAACAGTAATTGCATAAATATATCGTTTTCAAATTTCTATGAGGTATTAAAGAGTATATGCAAATAAATGAAAAAAGCAGTTGGTTATATTACACCGGACGGTTTTTAGCTAAATGGATAGCAATTTTATTTTACAGATGTAAATCCTTCGGTAAAGAAAATATTCCTTCAAATACGGGAGTAATAATTTCTCCGAACCATTTAAGTTATTTTGATCCTCCGTTAACAGGTTCTTTTATGGATCAGGATTTATTTTTTATGGCAAAACAGGAATTATTTGAAATTCCGATATTAGGTTTTCTTATAAAGAGAACGAATGCTTTTCCCGTTAAAAGAGGTCAACAGGATATGTCTGCTTTTAGAAATGCTTTTTCTCTATTAGAAAATAAGAAAGCCTTGTTGATGTTTCCCGAAGGAACAAGATCTAAAAACGGAAAGTTGGGAAAAGCCAGAGCAGGTGTCGGAATGGTAGCATGCAATTGTCAGGTTCCGATAATTCCGACAAAAATTGTAAATACCAATAATATGACAAAATTTAAGCAGATTGAAATAAAATACGGAAAACCGATTTATCCGCCAAAGAATTATACAAAAGAAGATTATTTAAAATTATCGCAAAAGGTTTTAGAAGAAATAGAAAAATTATAAAAACTTTTTTAATCAAAAAACAGTAAAACAGCATTTGTGTAAGAATGTAAATAACAGTATTGAGTATACGGTTGATTTTGTTAAATATTATTTTATATCGGGTTTTTATAGAGTAAAATGATTATAAAAATAGATTTTATAGAAATAGAAAATATTAAAACAAAACCTCAAACTAAAGAAGATTTGGTTTCTTTGTGGAAACAATTTGCAAAAGCTCATATAGAAAAAAGAATCTTGCATTATAAGAATGTTTTTGTAAAAGGTAACGATGAAGCAATTTTTGCAGAGCTTGCCTTTTGTATTTTTACTCCACAGTCTAAAGCAATTTCTTGTTGGAAAGCCGTAAATGAATTAAACAATAAAAATTTGTTGTTTACGGCAACGGCCGAAGAAATTTCTAACAATATTTATAATGTCAGATTTCAAAATAATAAATCAAAATTTTTAGTTCAAGCCAGAGAGAAATTTACCGTTAACGGAAAATTAAAAATAAAAGAAATTTTAAAATCTTTTGATACTCCGATAAATTTAAGAAAATGGATAATAACCAACATTAAAGGTATAGGGTACAAAGAAGCAGGACATTTTTTAAGAAATATAGGGTTAGGGTTAGACTTAGCAATTTTAGACAGACATATT
>ONUQ01000074.1 GCA_900321055.1 uncultured Elusimicrobia bacterium | reverse complement strand
GGTAATGTCTTACTATCTTTTGACGGTAATATAAAATTAAGTGATTTCGGTATAGCAAAAACAGCTGATGAAATTAAAGATTCTATTCCTGAAAAAGTTATAACAGGGAAATATCCTTATATGTCTCCGGAACAGATACAAGGTCTGCCTAATATAGATAATAGAACAGATATATATTCTGTAGCTGTTTTGTACTATGAAATGCTGACAGGAAAACAATTATATAGGGGAACTAATCAAGAAATAAAAGAACAAGTTTTAAATAAAAAATTTGATCCTAAAGATTTAGATCCAACTTTGGATATTCCTGATGAAATCGGCTCTATTATTGCAAAAGCTCTTGAAAAGAACAGAGAAGACAGATATGAAAAAGCTGTAGAAGTAAACAGAGATTTAAGAAGAGTTTTAAAAGAAATAGATACGGAAGAACTTTTGTCTGAATTATCTAATTTTATCAATAGTGTTATGAGAGAATCTGTTGTTAAATCTGAAAAGTTTATTGAAAAGGTTAAAACTTTAGACATCCATGAAATTCAACAGAATCCGTCTATACAAAAAATTATATGCCAAGATTTTATTGTTGGACAAGTTAATACTTTTTCAAAACCGCCTATTATACCTACTATAAAAAAACAAGAACTTACTGTTCCTTTACAAGAGAATATTACAGAAAAAGAGACTGTTAGCAATCAGCCGTCTCAGCAAGTTCAACAGAGAATCAACAGACCCGGTGAAGAAAAAGGAAAAACAGTTTTTGAAGAAGTTGGAGATTGGTTATTTATAAAATTAAATGATGTAAGGAAGAGTTTTGTCAGGGTGTTTATTGCTGTTGTTTTGGCTGCCGTTATTTTTTGTGCTTTAGATATTTTTGTATTACAATTAACTTCTCTTGGTAAAAATATACACTCAAAATTATACCCGCCGGATATTATTGTAACGACTATTCCTGCCGGTGCAGTTGTTAGTATGGTTTCAAAAGACGGATCGGATGTTATATTAAACAATGTTTCGTCATCTTCACCGATATCTGTAAAAAAAGTGGCTCCTAAAGCATATGTAGTTACTGCTTTAAAAGAAGGTTTTAAACCTGTTAAAAGGATTGTCCAAATAGAAAAAAGCGAAAACAATAAAAAAACAAAGAAAGAAAAAATAGAAATATTGTTTGATTTCGTTTTAAATATTGATTCAGAACCGAAAGGTGCAGATGTTTTTATTGATGGAAATAAGTTTGGAAATACTCCTTGTAAAGCACAACTTTTTGCAGGAGCTCATACTATAAAACTATCTTTAGCAAATTTTGAAGATTTGGGAGCAAATTCTGCAGGAAATATTGATCAAGGTAAATGTAATATAGATTTCAGTAAATCAACTGTAGAAGAAATGTTTTCGGGAGTTGATAGAAAATATTGGAATTGTGAATTAAAAAACATTGATGGAGAAACTGTATTTTGTGTAAAGGGTTCTATGTTTAAAAAAATGAACATAGATTCTGAACCGCAAGGTATGTTGGTTCATGTTCAAGGAGAGGAACAATCAAGAGGAAAAACTCCTTTAAAAACAGCATTTAAGGTTGGTAATCATAAAATTAGATTAATGGATCCTAATGCTAAATACGGTGAAACATTAAAAGAAATAGAAGTCAATAAAGATTCTAATAATACTGCATTTGTTAAGATGGATAAACTAGTATCTTTTAGGATGATATCTAAGGATAATCCTAATGATAATTTTGTTTCATCGGTTTCTATTTCTAATAAAAAATTTAATATCAAGAAGAGTATATCTTCATCTAAGCCTATAACAATTCCTTTACCTATTGACACCTATGATATTACTTTTGAAGGAGACGATAAATACGGGAGCTATGTAATTTCTAATGTAAACATAAAAGATACAAATTTGGTTATAGGAAAAATGGAGTATACGGAAACTTCACTAAATTTGAACATTGTATCACAAAATAACAATAAAAATATTGAAAGAGCATTTGTTTGGTTAAATAAAAAAAATCTGGGTAGAAGTGATAGTAAAGGTAATTTCAACTGTAAACTTAAACCCGGCAAATATGAACTTAGGATTATAGCTAAAAACTATGAACAAAAGATAGTTACCGTAAATTTATCGGCTAACAAAAATAATAATATTAATATTGTGATGGTTCCCGAAATGAAGACAAAACAAAAAGGGAATGCTGTTAACAACGATATTACGGAAATCAAAAAAAATAATACAAAAAATACAAAAAAGGATATTCAAAAAAGCAAAAAGAAAGATAATAAAAAACTAGAAAGGAAAGATACTGCTGATATATCTAAAAAAGAAAACAAAACAGCAGAAAATCAAGTAATAGTCTGCTTGAATTGTGGATATGTGAATACTGCACCTGCGGGAAAGAAACTTAGATTTTGTGTAAACTGTGCAAAACCGTTGAAGTAATGTACTATTCTGGAGATTTATGATGAACTTTATGATAAAAAAAGTTTTTTTAATATTTAGCTGTATACAGATATCCGTTCTATCATTTTCTAATTCTAATTCGTTAATTTGTTTTGCAGAAGAATCCAATATTCCAAAAGCTATAAATATTCAAGGAAAGCTTACAACTGATTCCGAACATAATATGAAAATATCCACAGTAGCTTATGGCGAGTCTATAGCTAAAGTTGAGACATCCGGTGCAGATCTTGCTGAAATTTATAGTTCAACGGAAAAACTTGTTCCAGGAGATATTGTTTCGATAGATACAACAAAAGATAATTCAATAGTTAAAACTAGAGTTGCGGAAGATACTTTAGTTGCAGGAATTGTATCTACAGAGCCGGGGTTGTTAATGAATGCCACTGAAAGAGGTTATAAGCTGGCTTTGGTTGGTAAAGTTCCTGCTAAAGTTTGTAATGAGGGTGGTAAAATAAAAAGAGGAAATTTATTAGTATCCGCATCTTTAGCGGGATATGCAAAGAAAGCAGGTGCTAATCCGAAAGCCGGAACTGTTATTGGAAAAGCCCTTCAGAATTTTGATTCCAGAAAAGGGACAATATTGGTTTTGGTAAACTTACAATGATAAGTAGAAAATTTTTATTATATTGTTTGTTTTAGTTGCAAATATTGCTAATGCAGTTAAAAATTTAAAGTTATAGATAATTTCTATAAAAGTCAATATAAAAACCGAATATGAAAAAATTACAAAAGTGAAATACAAAATTTCTCAATGTGATAGTGAAAACCAGAAACCGAAGATAAATTATACGAATGGTTTAGGTAAAAAAGAGGTTTTATTTTCTACATATTTTTTTCTCTAAGAGAGAAAAAGTGAATTATATATCGTATATGATTTGGGAAAAAATTGCGACGGTTCTTATGATAAATCTTGATTTCATTCGTATACAATAAAAAGATATAAAAATATATATTGGAGTATGAAAAAAATGCCTAGATTGTTGGTAAAAAAAAGAGAAGAAATTATTGAAGAATATGTTGTAAAAAAAAGTAAGATAAAAATTTTTATCGGAAGCAGAAAAGGTAATGATATTGTTCTTGCAGATAAAAATGTTTCTGAAAGTCATTCTACGATAATATTTGAAAATAATGGTTATATCATTAAAGATCAAAACACAATGATTGGAACAAAAGTCAATTCCAGAGCTATAACGGAATCTGTTCTAAATTTTGGTGATGAAATTCTTATTGGAGATTATAAAATATCATTTTTAGACGATGTATTGTATAAACAAGATGTACTAATTCCTCAATACTATCTCATAGGAATTTACGGAAAGTTTTATGGTAAAAAATTCTTTTTAAAGAAAGATGGGGATACTTTTATCGGTAGGGAAGCTTTATCACCCAGAGGAATAGAAAATGATATAGTTTTATTGGGAGATATGACTGTATCAAAAGGTCATGCGAAGATTTCTTCTATACATGGGCAATATAGTATCACAGATGTCGGTAGTACAGGTGGAGTTGCCATAAACGGTGAAAAATTAGGACAATTAAATACATTACCAATATCTTTAGGTGATGAAATTTCAATAGGCAGAACAATCTTTAGGGTTGTTGATTATTTTACAGAAAATTATTCTTTACCTTTAAAACAAAAACTTAAGATGTTAAATTTCGTTAGAACTATTTCTATATTAATATCTTTAGTTATTTTATCGGTTTCAATTTATTTGTTATTTAACGGATATTCAACCTACTCTTCGTTAACTGCTCCTTTATCTAAAGTTAATTTATCGTTAAACACTACATGGTCTAAAGAAATTCCTGTAAAAGCAGATTATTCTTCATATAATATAACATCTACACCATTAGTTGCTGATTTAAACGGAGATGGAGTTAATGATATTGCAATGTTAAGTTCTAACGGTTTTTTATATGCATGGAATGGTACAAGTAATAATAAATTATGGAATCCTATAGAAGTTCCAAATTCAGGAATAGGTTCGTTAGTTGCAGATGATATAAATAATGATGGAATCCTTGATATTATAATTGCAGGAGATTTATCTTTACTATATGTAGTAGATGGTCAAACAGGAAATATAATAAGAAGAGAAACTTTAGGTGGAGTTATTTCAGAAACGACTCCTGCCGTTTGTGATTTAGACGGAGACGGGAAAAAAGATATTGTAGTTGTTGCTGAAGACGGAACTGTTCATTTTTTGTATTCTCCGGGTTTTGATAGTACTTATAATAAAGTTTCTGAATTTGTAGATGGTCCTATATATGCAAGTCCTGTTATTTTGAACAGAAAAAACTTTTCTCCTTTTGTTGTTATAGCAAATTATGATAGCAAAGTATTTTTTATAGATGGAAGAACCAGAACAAAGAAAACAGTGAATTTATTAGAAGAAACCGGGAAAGTTCATTTTATGGCCGCTGCTCCGGCAATTGGGGATCTAAACGGTGACGGTTTTGATGAAGTTATAGTTCAGTCAAATGTTCCACAGTACATTTCTGCTATAGATTTAACAAAGAATTTTTCAGTTAGATGGACATATTCTATAGAGCCTGCTCCACCTTCAAATTTAAAATTTAGTGCCTCTCCTTTGCTTTCAGATTTTAATGGTGATGGTATTTGCGATGTTGCTGTTTTATCAGCAAACGGAACCGTACAAATTTTAAAAGGTAATACTTCTTATCCTTCAGGTGAAATGTTATGGAAACTGTCTATTCCTGAATCAAAAAGAATTATATCTTCTCCATCTGCTTATGACTTTGATAGAGATGGTATAAATGAAATTGTTTTTGGAACGGAAGACGGAAAAATAGTTATTGCAAAAAGTAATATAAAAAGAAAGGAATTAGAGGTAATGGCAGATATAAAAGCAAGCAATTTAGCAATTACATCAACACCTATTTTAGCAGATATAAATGGTGATGGTTTAGTAGACATCTTATACACAAATATTCAAGATTCTATTCAAATAATAAACACAAATGCTAAAGCAATAAAAGAATTTCAAATTTGGCCGATGTTTTTAGCAAATGCTAAACATACATCTGTTTTTTCAGACAAACAATTCAAAGTTAATTCTTTAAAAAAGATGATTACAGGGTTTGTAATATTTGTTTTGTTTATTTTATATAAAATTAGAAAAATTATTAATAAAGCAAAAAAAAGAGTAAAGGTTGTATATCTATGATAATATTAAGTAATGCTAAAACAACAACAGGTTTAGTAAGGACAGAAAACCAAGATTTTTTTGGTATGAGATTAAAAGATGACTTCTTTTTTGTTTGTGATGGTATGGGTGGCGGTGTAGCTGGTGATTTTGCAAGCAAATGTACTTCTGATGTGGTTCTTTCTTTGTATGATAAAATTACAAAAGCAGATTGCCTTTCTATAATAGGAGAAGAATTTAGTTCTTATGATGAAAGTATTATAAAGCCTATAGCACTTATAAAAATAGCTAACAGGTACTTGTACAATCTTACACAAAAATATCCAAAATTGATTAGTATGGGAACGACTTTCACCGGAGTATGGTTTGATAAACAGACAAAGTTAGTTCATATATATAATGTTGGTGATAGTAGAGTTTATAGAATTAGAAACGGAATGATAAAACAAATAACCAAAGATCATTCTAAAATAGAAGAGTTGATTGATAGTCATAAGATATCCAGAGAAGATGTAAAAACTGCAGAGTTTCAAAGTATGATAACAAGAGCATTAGGAATAACTGCAACCGTAAGAGTTGATTATAAATCAGATATAGTAAAAGATGGGGATATGTACATTTTATGTTCAGACGGTTTAAATGGAGAACTTGCAGATGCAACCATAAATGATATTGTAAATTTATATAAACCCAATCCTGTGGAAATAACAAACAATCTTATTTTAGCGGCAAACAATGCCGGGGGAAGAGATAATACGACAGTTATATCTATATGTTGTATTCAGGAAGATAATTCAGAAAATAATAGTCTTAATTCCGCTGATCTTGTACAAAAAGAAGTAATTGTCGCAGAAACTGAAGACAAAAATTCTTCTTATAAAGAAGACTCTATAATTTATAAATTTAAAAATATTTTTTCTGTCCCTGTTCCTAAATTGGCAAGAAAGAAAAATATATTAAAAAATCCTTTATTCCTTGCGGTACTATTGGTGTTGTTTTGTATTTGCGGAATTTTTATTTATACAAAACTTAATGTTGTTGAACAAAAAAGCATTTCTGAAATGACAGGTGATGTTTGCGGAATAAAACTTGACATTAGAACTTTACCGCAAGATAAAATAGACGAAATAATAAATACGGAAGACAAAGATGCTAAGATGCAAATTTTGCAAGACTGTTTAACTGATAATCAAAACCTTATTCCCATGTCTAATGTATCAATATCTTTATCTTTAAACGACAAGAATAAATTTATGGGAGTATCCGGTTATGAACCGTTAGATATAAAATTACCAAAAGGTAATTACTTGATGCTTTTATCCTATCCGAATTATAAAATATTAAATAACAAATTTGAATTAGTTGACACAATGTTTGTATCTTTTGAAGATTCAAACAAGTTGTCTGATTTGTTTATAATTATGGTACCGGAAAAAGATTTCAGTGATATTAGGTCGTAAAAATAAAAAAACTTTTATATAATTATAGAAAAGGATATATAGTTTAATAAAATGAATCTAAAAAAATTTACAGTTTTATGTTTTTCAATATGTCTTACTACTACGATTTTTGCTTCAGATAGTATGTTGTATGTTTTAAATCCGGATCCTTACTCACAGGCATTAGGAGGTAGTATATTGTCACTGTCTCCGTCCGTTTTTGGCTTTTTTACAAATCCGGCCTCAAATTATAAAAATATTTCAAAAGAGCTACAGTTTTCTTATATGTCTTATTATAAGAGAAATTATGGTGCAAATGTAGGAATTGTGCTACCTACGGAAAAATATGGAAATTTTTCTATGGTTGTTTCAGGTATGGATTATAATAAAGAAAATAATCCCTATAAAAATTTTATTATGGCTGCATTAAATTATGTTTATCCTATAACAAAAAAATATCCTATACCCATGGAAAAAGGTGCTATCGGTGCAACAGTGAAAGTTTATAAAGTATCTGCAAACACTACTAATAATGAAGATAAATCTGCAATGTTATATAGTGCAGATTTTGGATTTCTGTATTCATTGGATTTTATTGATAACAATTTAATGGGAGCTATAGCTTTTAAAAATTTTGGAAATAATTTAGATTTTGACTTTCTTACGGAACACCAAAAAATGCAAACACAGATTTTTACAGCTTCTACCAGATATTTGATTTCAAGTATATATAAAGTATCCTTAATGGCTGATATGGTTAAACGGTTTCAAGCAACAGAGTTAGGTTATGCTTGCGGTTTAGAAACAACACCTTTTTACCCTTTCTCATTAAGAATAGGATGGAGAGATTATAGAGACAATTTTAATAAAGGAATAACGGCAGGTTTTTCTCTTAATTTTGATAAGGTAAATATTGCATATTCTTTTTCTGATATTCTTAATAGTTCTGAAGATCAACATATTTTTTCCTTGGGAATAGCATTTGGAAAAGTTGACAATGTCGGTAAAGCTTATGAGCATTATCTTGGGTATTATTTAAGACAAGCAAAAGATAATTATGATAATAAAAACTATATTGCCGCAAGAAAACAGTTTGAAGATATTTTAGCCGTTTATCCAAATGAACCTATTACAAAACAATATCTAAAATTATTATCAAAAATTGTAGAGCAAACAGATATAAATTTTTCGGAAAAGGTAGAAAAATATATTGCAACAGCTGATAAAGCTTTATTAAAAAACAATCTGATAAAAGCAAGAAAATATTATTCAAAAGCACTTCTGTTAGATAGTAAAAATTCTATTGCAAAAGAAGGAATATTGAATGTAAGTAAAAAAATTGAAGAGCAAAGAGTGTATAATAATAGAAAAAAACATCAAAAGGAAATAACAAAATATTGGATAAAAGCAGTAAATTATTATGATAAAGGTGATTTTGTTTATGCAAAAGATGAGTTTAATAAGATATTGGAAATAGATCCTACCAATGCAGGGGCATTACAATATTTAGAATTTGTAAACAAAAAAATTGAAAAAGTAAATTCTCTTCAAACAAATAATATTTTTAAACAAGGTGTAGCTGAATTCAATGAAGGTAATTATGAAAAAGCATTGTCTTTTTTTAATGCCGTATCTTTAGCGGATCCTAGCAGGACTGATGTACAAGATTATATAAGCAAATGTAACTTTCAAATAGATAAAGCCAACAATGCTTTGTTAAAAAATAGTAAATCATCTTTAAAAGGAAAAAATAATAGCAACAAACAAATTAAGAAAGAAATGAAAGATATTTATAATAAAGGTCTTGAACATCTTGCCAATAAAGATTATGTATCTGCTTTTGAAACTTTTGCCAAATTAAAAATTATGGCTAATAAAAATAAAATTTATGATTACAATAAACAAATAAATGATTATATAAGTATGTCTGTAAGAGAAATTTCTAAACAGCTTTATGAAGAAGGTGAAAAATTGGAAATGAAAGAACAACTGGAGCAAGCTTATGAAAAATATAAATCATCATCAAAATACGATTCTTCAAACGAAAAAGCTAAATCAAAATTAGAACAATTAAAAACTGTTATTTCTCAAAAATATTATGAAGAAGGGTTAAAATATTTTTCTAAAGGAAATAAACAGCAAGCTATATCAGCTATGAAAAAAGCATTACAATATGAACCTAATAAAAATGAAGTTAATAGGTTTTTGAAAAAAATTAGGAGATAGGTATAATGATAGAATTAAGAAAAGATCCAATATCTTCAAGAAGTGTAATAATAAATGACACCAGGGATTTTCAATTTGAATTAGATGATACAGTTGATGAAATACCTATGTGTCCGTTTTGTGTTGGAAATGAAAAATTAATTCCTTCTCCTATAGTATGCTATGATAAAAACGGAAATAAAATAGACAAATATAATAAAAATTGGAGAGTGAAAGTTATTCCTAATAACAAACCTATCCTCACTATAGAAGGAAATATTTCAAGAAAAGCAGAAGGTCTTTATGATAGAATGACAGGTGTTGGAGCTCATGAAATATTAATAGAATCTCAAGAACATCAAGAACAAAATCTTAAACCTGAAGACTTTATTTTAAATATTTTGGCAGTTCAAGATAGAATAAACGATTTAAAAAATGATTTAAGATTGGAGTATATTTTAGTATTTAAAAATCATGGTAAAAATGCAGGTTCTACTATAACACATCCTCATTTTCAATTGGTTGCCTTGCCAATTATACCCAGATCTGTAAAAGAAGAAATGACAATATCAAAAAAATACTATGATTTTAAGGAAAGATGTTTATTTTGCGATATTATAGATCAGGAAATTGCATTTGGAACACGAGTAGTTATGGAAACAAATTCCTTTATTTCTTTGGTTCCTTTTGCTTCAAGGTATCCCTTTGAAACGAGAATTTTACCAAAAGAGCATCTTGAAGATTTTAGAAATTTAAGAGATAAACATAAAATAGAAGAGCTGGCTGAAATGATAACAAGTGTATTTAGGAGATTGAGGAAAGCTTTAGGAAAAAATGTTCCTTACAATTTAGTGTTACATTCTTATCCTTTAAAACAAGATAGAATTCCTCATTATCATTGGTATATAGAAGTTATTCCTAAAATAACAAAGTTCAGCGGGTTTGAATTCGGATCTGGGCTATATGTAAATCCGGTAATTCCTGAAGAAGCAGCAAAATTTTTAAAGGAAGCAGAATAATGAATATTTTAATGGTTGCAGCAGAATGTGTACCTTTTGTTAAAACAGGTGGTCTTGCGGATGTTATCGGAACTTTACCTAAGTACTTAAAACAAAATGGGCATGATGTTAGAATAATAATTCCAAAATACAGATTAATAGACGGTGTAAAATATGACTTACAAGCACTTCCTTATAAGTTATCTGTTTTTGTCGGTAAAGAACAAGAAAATTTCAGAATAAAAACTTGTATGTTAGATGGAAATATTCCCGTATATTTTATAGATAATTCAAGATATTTTAACAGATTAGGTATTTATGGCGATGATTCAGGAGTTGGGTATGGGGATAACAGAGAGAGATTTATTTTCTTTTCAAAAGCAGCAATAGAAGCAACAAAAGCATTAATGTTTAGACCGGATATTATTCACTGTCATGATTGGCATACCGGGTTAATTCCTGCATATTTGAAAACAACACATTTATGTGATGGTTTTTTTTGGAATACATCTACCGTTTATACTATTCATAACATTGCTTTTCAAGGTAGTTTTGATGCAGCATCTACTTTACCTATGGCGGGTTTTTCTTGGGAAGATTATAAAAGTGATAAATTAGAGTTTTATAATACCTTTAATTATATGAAAGCCGGGCTTGCTTATACAGATATTATTTCAACGGTTAGTCCTACTTATGCAAAAGAAATTCAAGGGGTTGCCGGTAAAGGGATGGAAGTAGTTTTACAAGTAAGGAAGAAAGATTTATATGGAATATTAAACGGTATTGATTATTCTTACTGGAATCCTATGACAGATAAGAATTTAGTTGCAAATTTTTCAGCAAACAATTATGACAATAAGAAACTTTGTAAAAAATATTTACAGGAAAAATGCGGTTTTATTCAAAATGAAAAAACATTTATGTTAGGTTGTGTTTGTAGATTTGATATGCAAAAAGGGTTTGACTTAATAATGGATGCTATTGGAAAACTCTCAAATTTTGATATTCAAATAGTAGTTTTGGGTTCAGGGGATAGATATATAAAAGATTCAATATTATATTTACAGAATTTATATCCCAATAAATTAAAAGTTTATACTAATTATGATGAAAAACTATCTCATCAAATATATGCCGGGGTAGATGGCTTTTTGATGCCATCAAAATTTGAGCCGTGCGGTTTAAGTCAAATAATAGCATTGTCTTACGGAACGGTTCCTATTGTTAACAAAACAGGTGGCTTAGCGGATACAATACATGATTTTTCCGAATCAAATGATAAAGGAAATGGTTTTGTTTTTGATTTATATAAAGGAGAACAGTTTGTTGATTGTATATTAAGAGCTTATGATATATACAATAATAAATCTTTGTGGAACAAGGTAGTTCAAAATTCCTTTTTAAGTCAATATTCATGGATAAATTCCGTTAAAGAATATGAAAAGATGTATAATGTTGCTATCAATAGAAAAATAACAGACAATATATACTATAAAAATATATGAGAAATATTTCACAAGCATTAAGATACTTACTAATAATTCTGTTAAATATTTTATGTACATTTGTTGTTCAATATTATTTAAATACACAAAAAAATTTGGCTAGTTCTATATCTGATTTACAAACAACTATTTTTATTAATACTAATTTAGAAAAAATAAATGATGAAATTTTACAACAACTGACTAGTAATAAATTTTCAATTATTGATGTCTTTGATCTGCAATCTAAAGATAAATTTTTAGAATTAACACCGGAACTGGAAAATGTAATCAAAAATGATTTTATGACTTTTCCCAAATTTGTAATTGCAAATAAAGTTTCAGTAAACAGTATAGAAGAAATAGAACAATTAAAAAGTGAAATATTACAAAAAGATTTTGTTGAAGATTTCATTTACGATAAAAAAGCATATAAACAGTTTTATGATAATAAAAAACTTTTAAACGATTACAAAAAAATATTTTATTATTGTTTTATTGCTATATGTGTGATTTTTATGATTAAATTTATATTTTATATTTTAAAAGGTTTTTATAGGTACATTTATATTGAACTTTTTATTGGTCTTGTTATATCTTTGTTAGCTTATGCCATAATATGTCTTATCGCTTTGTTTTTTAATCAAAATCATATATTTATACTGGATTGGCAAGTTTTATATATAATTGTCCCTCTTAGTTTCATGACTACCCTTTTAACAAAAGAATCAAATGGTTAAAATAAAATTAATCACTATTTTACTATTATTGTTTTGTTTGGTAGATGTTTCATTTACCGATATTAACTCTGATTTAAATAACAGAAAACAAGAACTTAATAAATTATATACAAATTTATCAAATAAAAAGGCTGAACAAGCTAAATTACTCAAAGAAGAAAAAAAAGTAAAGCTAGAGTTGAGTAAAATAGCTAAATCCATTAAAAACAATGAAAAAGAATTATCTTATATTAAAGCAAAACTAATAAAAACCGAAAAAGAGTTAAAAACAGCTTCAGATAAATATCATGCTTGTGATTTTAAAAAACAGGAATATACTCAAAAATTTAATAATCAGTATTATGATTATATAAAAAGAAAAATGATTTCCGGTCTTAATAATTATCCCGGCGAACTCAAAATCAGACAAATTTCATTAGAAGAATGTTTTAATGAATATAATATTGCACAGAACAAATGTGTTACCGCTAAGTCTGATATAGATAAATATACAAAAGCAAAAAGGAAATATGAAAAATTAAAAAAGCAACAGCAAACTTTAATAAATAAAAATATACAATTACAAAACGATAAGCAAGAATTACTAAAAACAACTGCAGGAAAAAGAGTAAAAGCAGAACAGGATATACAAGAATTAAAAAGTTCTGAAAATGCTTTAAAAGCATTAGTTGATAAACTAATTAAAGCCAGTAAACAGAAAGACAAAAAAAAGTCTTTAAGAGCTTCAAATACTAATACCAGAAAAAATAGTTTACCTTGGCCGGTTGAAGGACAAGTAATTTTAAATTTTGGAAAGAATAAACATCCTACACTAAATACAAATCTCATAAGTAATGGAATAAAAATAAAAGCTGCTAACGGTGCACAAATAAAAGCAATAGAAAACGGAGTTGTTGTTTTTGCCGGAGATTTTAGAAAGTATGGACACATGGTAGTAATAGATCATAAAGGAATTTTTTATAGTGTGTATTGTCAACTTGATACGATATTTGTAAAAGAAAATCAAAAAGTACTAAAAAAACAAAATATAGCAACCGTAGGTAATGATGAAAAATCAGTACTTTATTTTGAAATAAGACAATATAATGTTCCGGAAAATCCTTTGTTATGGTTGAAAGAGAAAAAGTAAAAAGTAGAGATAAATATATTAAAAATGTATAATAATGAAAATAAAAAAATAAGGAGTAAAAATGTTAAAAAATAAAATAAAAGTTTTCTTTATAGTTTTGTTTTGTTTTGTATTTGTAGGTGTAACTTATTGCAAATCGGATTCTGCTTATGATGAACTTAGAAAAATGGTAGATATTTTAGAAATAATAGATTCTAAATATGTTGAAGAGATAAATAATAAAGATTTGGTAATAAGTGCCATTAAAGGGATGTTTAAATCATTAGATGTTTATTCCGTATATATGACAGAAAAAGAATATAACAGTATTAAAAACGGATTAAAAGGCTCTTTTGGCGGTGTGGGATTAAGATTGAATACTAAAAACAAAGAACTTATAGTAATTGCACCGATGATAGATACACCTGCATATAAAGCCGGTATTTTACCTGGGGATAAAATTATAAAAATAGATGGAAAAGAAACAAAAGAACTCTCCAGTGATAAATCTATTGAACTTATGAGAGGAAATCCGGGAACGAAGGTTGTATTAACCATATACAGACCATCTACTAAAAAAGAATTAGAATTTGTTTTAAAAAGAAAAAAAATTAAAATTGAAATCATAAGTACAAAAATATTGGAAAATAATATAGGTTATATTAGATTAACAGAGTTTAATTCTCAATGTTCTACGGATATAGCAAATATATTAAAAAAGGATTTTAAAAATAAAATAAAAGCTTTGATT
>ONUQ01000197.1 GCA_900321055.1 uncultured Elusimicrobia bacterium | reverse complement strand
ATTAGACTCTGATCCGATAGAAAGAGAAAGAGGGATTACAATACTTGCAAAATGTACTTCTATAAAATATAAAGACCATACAATAAATATAGTAGATACTCCGGGACATGCTGATTTCGGTAGCGAAGTTGAAAGAGTTTTAAAAATGGTTGACGGTGCAATTCTTATGGTAGATGCTGCCGAAGGACCTATGCCACAAACAAGGTTTGTATTAAGAAAAGCTCTGGAACTTGGACTTAGTCCTATGGTTGTTATAAACAAAATGGATAAACCGCAAGCAAATGCAAGTAAAGCGATAGATGATATTTTTGAATTATTTATGAAGTTAGGTGCTACGGATAAACAATTGGATTTTCCTATATTTTATGCATCGGGAAGAGAAGGATGGGCAAGTACAAAAATAGATGTTAAAGGAACAGATGTTTCTCCTTTACTTGACGGAATATTAAAATATGTTCCCGCACCGCAGGCAGATACTGATAAACATTTGCAAATGCAAATAACTATGATAGATTACAATAACTTTTTGGGTAGAGTCGGTATCGGTAGAATACTTAACGGTTCTATAAAAAAAGGGCAAACAGTATTGCTTGTAAATAAAGATGGTTCTACACAGGCAAAAGCCGTAAAAATAGAAAAATTTTTAGGACTTTCAAAAGTTGAAGTTGAACAAGCTTTTGCAGGAGATATAGTATCAATTTCAGGTCTTGAGGGACTAAAAGTAGGAGATACTATTTGTGAATCGGATAATCCTTTACCGTTGGATCCTCTTTCAATAGATGAACCGACAATATCAATGGATTTTTTAGTTAACGATTCGCCTTTTGCCGGTAGAGAAGGAAAATTTTTAACTTCAAGGCATTTAAAAGCACGACTTGAAAAAGAAGCACAAACAAATGTCGGTTTAAAAGTTGAAGAACTTGAAGGGGAAGGAAGATTTAAAGTTTCGGGCAGAGGAGAACTTCATCTTACGGTGTTGATAGAAAATATGAGAAGAGAAGGCTTTGAACTTGCAGTGTCAAGTCCTGAAGTTATTTTTAAAGAAGTTGACGGACAAATATGTGAGCCTATGGAATATCTTATATTGGATATAGATTCTGATTTTCAAGGTTTGGTTTTTGAATTAATCGGTAAAAGAAGTGCAAAACTTGAAAATATGGTTAGTGAAGGAAGTGATCATTTAAGATTAGAGTATATTGTTCCTTCAAGAGCTTTAATAGGTTTTAAAAATGAATTTTTAACGGCTACAAAAGGGACAGGTATTATGCACCACAGCTTTTACGGATATTTGCCAAAAGCTGATATTTCGTCCCTAAGGGGTAACGGTGTATTTATAGCTATGGCTCCGGGAAAAACAACGGCTTATGCTTTACATAATTTAGAAGATGGCGGGCAAATGTTTGTCGGTGCGGGAGAAGAAGTTTATGAGGGAATGATAGTAGGGCAAAATTCCAGAGAAAGAGATTTGGTAGTTAATCCCTGTAAACCTAAAAAACTTACAAATATGAGAAGTAAAGCCGCAGATGAAGCATTAACTTTAACACCGCATAGAGTTATGAGTTTGGAACAAGCCGTTGAATATATTGCACCAGATGAACTTGTAGAAATTACACCTTCTTCGTTAAGATTAAGGAAAAAAATTCTAAGTGCTTTAGATAGAAAAAGAACTGCAAGAAACGAAAGAGTTGAAGAAGAACAAGGATAAATTATATGGACAATATTGAAATAGTTGCCGATGTTATTAAAAAATCAAAATATTGTATCGGGTTTACCGGTGCCGGAATATCCGTAGAAAGCGGTATTCCTCCGTTTACTGGTGCGGGTGGTTTATGGACAAAATATGATCCGAAATTTATAGAGTTAAGTTTTTTCTATTCTAATCCGAAAAAATCTTGGGAAGAAATGAGAAAAATATTTTTTAATTCTATGGGAACAGCTTTGCCAAACAAAGCTCATAAAGTTCTAGCCGAACTTGAAAATAAAAATATTGTTAAAGGAATTATTACCCAAAATATAGATGGACTTCATCAATCGGCAGGTTCAAAAAATGTTATAGAGTTTCACGGAACAATAAACACTCTTGTATGTACGGATTGTGACTTAAAATATAGAACTTCAGAAACGGATATTACACGGGATATTCCTAAATGTCCTTCCTGTAACGGAATATTAAAACCGGACTTTGTTTTTTATGGAGAGGGCATAAATAAAATAAATTATACTAAAGCAAATGATATGGCGGTTAAGGCAGATGTTGTAATAATTGTCGGAACGGCAGGGCAAGTAATGCCGGCTTGTTATCTTCCGTTTACTTCTAAAAAATATGGTGCAAAAATAATAGAGATAAACACATTGGAATCGGCATTTACATCACAAATTACCGACTATTATTTTCCTGTTAAAGCAACTGAATTTTTTAGTGAATTAGAAAAGTTTTTTAAATAAAAATTATATTATATATTAAATTTTAGTATCTTATAATTGTTTTAATTTAAGGGAAAAATTATGATAAAATTTTATAACACACTTACAAACAAAATTGAAGAATTTAAATCTATAAAAGAAAAAGAAGTTTCGGTATATATTTGCGGAATCACACCTTATGATGTTTGTCATTTAGGACATGCAAGAGCTTATGTAACTTTTGATGTAATTAAAAGACATTTTATAAGAAGCGGGTATACCGTAAAACATATTCAAAATTTTACGGATGTTGACGATAAGATTATCAACAGATCAACAGAAAGAAAAATGTCTCCGATAGATTTGGCAAAAACATTTATTGATGACTATTTTGTACAGATGGAAAAATTAAATATTATAAAAGCAGATAATTATCCTCAAGTTACACAGATGATTCCTAATATTGTAAATTTTATAAAAGTTCTTGAAGAAAAAGGTTTTGCTTATAATGTTGACGGTGATGTATATTTTTCGGTAGATAAATTTAAAGATTACGGAAAACTTTCAAAACGAAAATTTGAAGAAATGAAGGTAGGTGCAAGAGTAGAAAAAGATTCTAAAAAGAAAAATCCGTATGATTTTATTTTATGGAAGAAAACAAAAGAAAACGAACCGAAAGAAGTATCTTGGGACAGTTTTTGGGGAAAAGGCAGACCGGGGTGGCATATAGAATGTTCCGTAATGGCAACAACTCTTTTAGGAAACACAATTGATATTCATGCAGGAGGACAGGATTTGATATTTCCTCATCATGAAAATGAAATAGCACAAAGCGAAGCATGCACGGGAAAACAATTTTCAAATTACTGGTTACATAACGGTTTTGTAACCGTAAACAAAGAAAAAATGTCTAAAAGTTTAGGAAATTTTTTTACATTAAAAGATATTTTTAAACAATATAATCCCAGAGTTGTAAGATATTATTTGCTTACACAACATTATAGAACACCGCTGGATTTTTCACATGATAACTTAAATAGTGCAAAGTCTGCTTTGCAGGGACTTGATGAGGCATATTCAAGATTAATTGATATTACAAAAGAAAGTGACAGTGATATAAAAAATGAAAGTTTATTAAAGATAAAACAACAGGTTAAAGATTCTTTGGATGATGATTTTAATTTTGAAAGAGCATTATCTTATTTACATGAACTGAAAAATATAATTTTAAATAATTTGTCACAAGAAAAAACAGATTTGTTAAAACAAGCAAAATGGTTATTTGAAGATATATTGGAAGGTGCTTTAGGTGTTAGAGTTATAAAGCAGGAAACGAATGCTGATTTGCAAGAATTATTAGATAAAAGAAATCAGGCAAGAAAAGAAAAAAATTGGGCGGTTGCAGACGAATACAGAAACAAACTTTCAGAACTTGGATATAAAATTGTTGATAATAAAGACGGTTCATCAACATTGGTAAAAAAATGTTAGAATACCGCTAAGATAATGTAATAGCAACTGATGGGGTAAAATGGATAAAATATTTACAAGAAATGCTGTGCTTGAAGCGATAAAGTCAGGAAACAGAACAATAAACAAAATACTTATTTCTAAAACAGCACACGGTAGTGTTATATCGGAGATTATAAGACTAGCAAAACAAAAAGGTATTTTGGTAAATAGTGTTCCTCCAGAAAAACTTGATAAGTTTGAACAGGAAAATACTCAAGGTATAGTTGCTGAAGTTTCTTCAACGGATTATGTAGAAATAGAAGATTTGACAGATATGGTAAAAAGCAAAAGAAACGGACTTTTAGTATTGTTGGATTCAATAGAAGATCCGCATAATTTAGGTGCAATAATAAGAAATGCTGTATGTTTCGGTGCAGACGGAATAATTGTTCCAAAATGGAGAAGTGCAACAATAAACGAAACTGTAGAAAGGACATCTGCAGGTGCAATAGAACATATTAAAATTGCAAGGGTAAATAATACATCTCAGGCAATATTAAAGTTAAAAGAAAACGGTTTGTGGATTTTAGGTGCGGAAAACGGTAATAATAAAATCACGGATACAAAAATTCCTTTTCCGGCAGTTTTAGTTATGGGAAGTGAAGGGTTTGGTATACATCAAAAAATTAAAGAAAAATGCGATTTGATAATATCCATTCCACAAAAAAATACAATATCATCGCTAAATGTATCTTGTGCAAGTGCAATAATTTTGTATGAAATATCAAAGCATCAAAGTAACAATTCGTAAAACACAATATAAAACAAAGAAGATTCTTCATTAAAAATAGGTAAAAGTTTTTTTTGATTAATATTTTGGACAGAAAATTTTAAAATGAACGGAGAGAGAGGGATTCGAACCCCCGGTAGGGAAACCCTACGCTAGTTTTCAAGACTAGTGCCATAAACCAACTCGGCCATCTCT
>ONUQ01000075.1 GCA_900321055.1 uncultured Elusimicrobia bacterium | reverse complement strand
CTGTTTCTTCTTTTTTTCTTTTGATATTATTTAGGACTGTTTCTATAGTTTCAAATTTTGGCAAATTATTTGTATCAAGTTCAAAATACGAAGTATGTTCCGGTGAATCCGTTAAAATTAAATTTATATTTTCATTTTTTACAAATAGCGGTGCAAAAGGTGCTTCACTATGACCTACAACCTGGTTTTTAAAATATGAATCTTTTGCTAAAGAAAAAGGTCTTATCCAAGTAGGAGTTTGTGTTATTTCATCTCCGCTCGGACTTGTTTTACCCGTCCAATCAAAATAATCAAAATGTTTTTCCTGTATCATTTGGTTACACCAATCCGTAACGGATTGGTTCTTGTTCCATCCTTTTAATAATTGGTTTTGTACCCAGGTTTTAGAAAACCCTGCATGGGATATTATCCAGTCATCATATTCAACCGCAATTTTAAAATGTTCTAAATTATCCAAATAAGCTTGAGCTATTTCTTTATCATGTTGATGTTGGTGTCCGCTGACTTTTTTAGAAATAGGATTTTGTGACATATAAGATAAACAGTGGTTTCCTAACAATAAATCAATTTTGTTGACATATTTTTTTTTATAAGAAACAACTTTATTTATTATGTTTATGGGATTGTTTTGCGGTATATACCATAGAATTTCTGATTGCCAATTATCTGTATAATCGCCTAAAAAAACGAGTTTATCCAAACGGTCAATATTTTCTTCAACCATTTTTATAAAATATGTAGTTTGATGAATATCGGGAATTAATCCTATCAACATTTTCTTATGATAACAACATTATGTCCGTAAGTTCTTTTGAACTTTCTTTAATTAAATTTATACTCCATTTTAAAATCAAAATGCCTGCAAGTAATCCCATTAAAGGATCCAATATTATTAACCCGAACCATTTTGCACATACTAAAGCAACTATTGCAAATATTGAGGTAAGTGCATCTGTTACTATATGAATATATACTGCTTTAAAATTGAAATCTTTCTTAGAACTTTTGCCGTCATGTAATATAAAAAGACACACTATATTTACAAGAAGCCCTATCGTTGCCACAATTATAGCTTCATTAAAATTTATTGTAATTGGAGATATAAATTTCATTACGGATTCTTTAAATACCCATACGGCAGAAAATAATAAAATTAATGCACTTGTATATCCTGCAAGAGCGGATATTTTTTTAGAAACGGTTTCATGATTTTTTTTATTTGCTATTTTTGAAATAAATACATAAGTAAGAAATGCTAATAAAAGTGCAAAGACATGAGTTCCCATGTGTATACCGTCTGCAAGCAGAGCCATAGAACCTGAAATATATCCGAAACTTATTTCTGCAATCATCGTTATTAATGTCACAATTAATACTGCTAAAGTTTTATTTTGTTTTACCGAATTTTCATTCGGATTGTTTGAATGAAAATGTCTGGTGTGTTTTCTGAAACGAAAATATCTTTTTTTATTATGTTTGTTTTGAGTAACATTTTTTGAATTGTTTTCTTGTTTGTTTAAATTGTCGTTATTATCATTATTACCGTTATGAGCATAATGTTTATAATGCTTATTCTTATGAAAATATCTGTTATGTTTATAATTTTTATTTTCTTGGCTATTATTTTTATTGTTATTTTGTTGAATGTTGTTATTGTTATAAGACATTGACATATTTACCTTGTATTAATAATTTAAAACAATTTTGCATAAAATTTAACGAATAAAAAATTAAAAAAATTAGGAATCGTGAAAAGTTTTTCCTTTAACTTTCAGTATATCTGTTTTAGGATATACATATTTCCAAGTGCGAAGCAAATATCTTTTTGCTTCATATTTTGCCATACGTAAATCATGGAGTAAAAAGTTTCCGCAATTTACAGGTGTGGCACCGGGAACTTCTCCTTCATAATCTCTTAAATATTCAAATGCTTTACGAATTAAGTCTGTAATATCTTTAGGTTCCAAAAAACCTTTCATTATAAGATAACAGCCGGTCAGGCAACCCATAGGTCCCCAATAAATTATCAAATCTTTTGATTCGCTGTTTCTAAGATAAGTTGCAATTACATGTTCTATTGTATGCATGGCATTGGGATGAATAACAGGTTCAATATTCGGTGTAGTCATTCTGATATCAAAAGTAGTAATATGTTCTTTTCCGATAATATCTCTGCGAGAAACAAATATTCCCGGAACAATTTTCGTGTGGTCAATTGCAAATGATGGAATTAATTTTTCCATAATGTTTTTCTTCCTTATATAAAATTAAAAAATATTTCTTATGAATAATATAATACCATTTATAATTGTACAACTTCAATATTTTG
>ONUQ01000076.1 GCA_900321055.1 uncultured Elusimicrobia bacterium | reverse complement strand
CCGCACATCCGTCATCTTTCACAAAAAATGTTAAATAATTTGCCAGAAATTTTTAGTTTTTATATAATTTGTCTTATATTGTACTGGGAGGGAAAACAATAAAATGTCAGAAATAGTTATAACTGAAGAAAATTTTGAACAAGAAGTTGTAAATTCGGATATTCCGGTATTGTTGGATTTTTGGGCTCCATGGTGCGGACCTTGTAAAATGTTGTTACCGATAGTAGATGAACTGGCAAAAGAATTTGAAGGTAAGATAAAAATCGGTAAAGTAAATACGGATGAAAATATGTCTTTATCATCAAAATTTCAAATTACATCAATTCCATGTCTTATACTTTTTAAAAACGGTAAACCGGTAAACAAGTTAGTAGGATTTAGACCAAAAGCAGTTATTATACAGGAGGTAAATAATGTTCTATAAAAAAATAATTTCATTATTGTTGTTTATTGTAGCATCAGTATCTTTATCTTATGCAGAAGCATCTTATGATTTTACTTTAAAGGATTTAGATGGCGGACAGGTATCGTTATCCGAATGTAAAGGAAAGGTTGTATTTATAGATTTTTGGGCAACATGGTGTCCTCCATGTAGGGAATCTATACCCTATGTAGAAGAATTAGCAAATAAATATAGTAATAACAAAAATGTTGTAGTTCTTGGTATAAATGTAGGAGAGGACGCTGAAACGGTATCAAACTTTGTGGGCAAACAACAAATGAGTTATCCTGTTTTATTAGGTGATGATAAAGTTCTTTCCGATTATAAAATTAATGCAGTTCCTGCATTTTTTATAATAGATAAAAATGGAAACATTGCTAAAAAATATAGTGGTTTTACCCCGGGTTTAGATGAAAAATGGCAAGAAAATATAGAAAAATTATTAAAGTAAAAGAGTTTAAATATGGTTTATGATGTTATAATTATCGGAGGTGGTCCTTCAGGGATGACCTCTGCAATATATTCTTCAAGAGCAAGACTTAAAACATTACTTATAGAAAAAGCGGGTTGTGGCGGGCAAATAGCAATTACGGATCATCTTGAAAATTATCCTGGATTTGAACAAGGTATAAACGGTTTTGAGCTTACAGTAAAAATGCAAACACAGGCAACAAATTTCGGAACGGAATTTGTATATGGTGAAGTTGTGTCTCTTCAATTAAATGATAAAATAAAAAAAGTTGTTCTTTCGGACAATAAAGAATATAGTGCAAAAACGATTATTATATCCAGTGGTGCAAATTTTAAAAAGCTGGGTGTAAAAGGAGAACAAGAATTTATAGGTAAAGGGGTATCTTATTGTGCTACTTGCGATGGTCCTTTTTTTAGAAATAAAGAAATAGCAGTCGTTGGTGGCGGAGATTCGGCTTTACAAGAAGCATTATATTTAACAAAGTTCGCTACAAAAGTTAATTTAATTCATAGAAGAAATGAGTTTAGAGCTACAAAAATTCTCCAAGAAAAAGTTTTTGAAGAACAAAAAATAAATATAATATTTGATACTGTAATTGAAGAAATATCCGGTAAAGAATTGTTGGAACAAGTAAAATTAAAAAATGTTAAAACAAATACTATATCTCAATTATCGGTTAACGGAGTATTTGTTTTTGCAGGGTGGATTCCAAATACAAGTTTTCTAAATAATCAAATAAAGTTAAATGAGCAAGGTTATATTATTACGGATGATAAAATGAATACTTCTATGGAAGGAGTGTTTGCTTGCGGTGATGTTAGAGAAAAAACATTAAGACAGGTTGTCACTGCTACGGGTGACGGTGCCATTGCCGCATTTTCCGCTCAGCATTATTTGAAATAATATTTCAATATTATAAAAACGGTGTCAAAAAGTTCCAAGTAAAAACATAGAAACCACATATATTAAGTCAACAAAATTAAATTTTGTTTTTTACAGTTAAACTTTTATATAATTATACATTGTGTATTAATTTTTCGGTTACCCTAAAAAAGTATTTATAACGGATGATTTATAATGGACAAAATTTTATATATCATAGATGCAAGTGCATATATTCACAGAGCATATCATGCAATAAAACCGCTTACAACATCAAAAGGTGTTCCTACAAATGCAATTTATGGATTTATAAAGCTGTTAAATAAAATAAATAAAGAAAAAAAGCCAAACTATATTGCGGTATGTTTTGATCATCCTTCAAAAAATTTCAGACATCAATTATCACCGTCATACAAAGCAAACAGAAAACAATTAGATGAAGATTTGATAAAACAGATGCCTATTGCAAGAGAGGCAGTTGAAGCTATGCATCTTGCACGGTTTGAGCAGGCAGGTTTTGAAGCGGATGATGTAATAGGAACATTAGCAAAAAAAGCAGAACATGAAGGTATAAAAGTTGTAATCGTTACGGGCGATAAGGATTTATTTCAGTTGGTAAATGAAAATATACATATATGGAACGAAGCTAAAAATGTGATGTATGACAGTAAAGAAGTTTTTAATAAGTATGGATTATACCCAGATAAAATTGTAGATATGTTAGCTTTAATGGGCGATAATTGCGACAATGTTTGCGGTATAAAAGGTATAGGCGAAAAAACCGCAGTAAAACTGATAAACACTTATGGTTCTCTTGAAAATATTGTTGCAAATGCAGATAATATTAAAGGCAAAATTTCGCAAGCGGTTAAAGATGGTGCGGACAGTGTATTATTAAGTAAAAAATTAGTTCAATTAGACCTAAATGTCCCTATGGAATTTAATATAGAAAAGTTAAAGTTCAACGAAAATTTATTTGAGTATGCACAGGATTTTTTAAAAAAATATGAACTTTACAGCTTTGTATCAAATAAAAAACAAGATGTTTTGCAAGAAACAAATTTTCAAAAAACAGAAAATAAATCCGTTAATCAAGATAAAATTGTGTATAAAGAAACGAAAAATAATGTGACAATAACGGATACTGTTGAAAAAGCAAGAAGTTTACAGGAAAAAATATTGCAGGAAAAAGAAATTGCAATAAATATTGAAACTTCGGGAACAGGTGTAATACAAGATTTGTTGGTAGGGGTATCATTGTGTTTTGGGCAAGACAATAATTATTATATTCCCATAAATCATAACGATTTTATATTACAGCAAGTGCAAGAAACGGATTTTGTAGAAATATTTAAACCGATATTTGAAGATGATGAAAAAAAGTTTATAGGATGTAACTTAAAATTTATAAAACATATTTTTAAAGCTATAGGTATAGATTTAAAAAACATAAGTTTTGATGTTATGATAGCTTCTTATTGTATTAATCCTGCACAACAACATACAATAGAAAATTTAGCACTAAAATTTTTAAATTTTTATATAAAAACGGAAGATGAAATATTTTCTAAAGGAACAAAAAAAATAAAGACAGATAATATTGCTATTGATATAATGGCAAACTATTCTTGTTCTAAATCAGTAAGTGTTTATAATTTGAAGAATGTTTTAATACAAAAACTTAAACAAAATGATTTAGAGAATTTATTTTTTAATATAGAAATGCCGATAGTTGAAGTATTGTATGAAATGGAAGAAACAGGTATAAAAACAGATTCAAAATTTTTAGATGATTTTGATAAAGAATTGGTAACACAAATATCAATCATAGAACAAAAAATATATAACCTTGCAGGTGAAACATTTAATATAAATTCATCTAAGCAACTTGCAACAATATTGTTTGAAAAGCTGAAGTTACCGTCAGTCAAAAAAAACAAAACAGGCTATTCTACGGATGAATCCGTACTGGTTGATTTAGCACGATATGATATTGCCGTTGAAATATTGAAGTATAGAGAATTACAAAAATTGAAAACTACTTATGTTGATTCCATGAAACGATTTGTCGCAATTGAAGGCAACAGAATACATACACTGTTTAATCAGGCAGTTACAACAACCGGCAGACTTTCGTCATCATATCCAAACTTACAAAATATTCCCATAAGAACGGAATATGGAAAAAAATTAAGAAAAGCATTTGTTGCAGATGAAGGAAAGATTTTTGTTTGTGCGGATTATTCGCAAATAGATTTAAGAAGTTTGGCACACATTTCAAAAGATGTAAATTTGGTTAACGGATTTAAATTAGGACAGGATATTCATACATCAACGGCCATGGAAATATTTCAAATATCAAATAAAGATGAAGTAACTAAACAACAAAGAGCCGTAGCAAAATCCATAAATTTCGGTATAGTGTATGGAATATCGGCTTTTGGTTTAGCTAAACAGTTAGATATTGATGTAAAACAAGCAAAAGAATATATAAACAGTTATTTTTCAAAATATGTTGGTGTTAAAAACTGGTCAACAAAAATAATAGAAGAAACTAAACAAAAAGGATATGTTAAAACTATCTCCGGCAGAATAAGATATATTCCGGAAATAAATTCCGATAATAAACAAATAGTAGCATTTGGTGAAAGGCTGGCTCTTAATACTCCTGTGCAAGGTACATCCGCGGATATCATAAAGATTGCTATGATTAACATATCTAAAAAATTAAAAGAACAAAACTTAAAATCAAAAATACTGATACAAGTTCATGACGATTTGTTATTGGAAGTTCCAAAAGAAGAAAAAAATATAGTTGTGAATATGCTAAAATATGAAATGGAACATGCAATAAAGTTAGAAGTTCCGTTGTTAGTTGCCGTAAAAGTTGGAAACAATTTGGCAGATATGCAAAGTTTTGAAGAATAGTCGGATATACGGATGTATGGAAAAAGCAGAAGATAGAAAGATCAAAAGATTTGTAATTATTCAATTAAAGTAATTGAATCGGTTTTTTTAAGGAGTATAAATGATAATAGGATTGACAGGTGGTATCGCCACCGGTAAAAGCCAATCATCTAAAATATTTAAAAAATTAGGTTGTTATATTATTGATGCCGATAAACTTTCAAGAACACTTACCGCTAAAGACAGCAAATGTTTAAAAGAAATTGTAGAAAGATTTGGAACGGATGTTTTAAAAGATGACGGAACACTGGACAGAAAAGTTTTAGGCAAAATAGTGTTTAATGATAAACAATCCAAAATAGATTTGGAACAAATAATTCATCCGCATATAATAAGAAAAACTAACGAAATAATTACAAAAAAATATAATACTGCAAATATTATAGTGGATGCTCCGTTATTATTTGAAGTAGGGTTGGACAGAATTTGTGATACGGTTATAGTTATATATGCACAACATCATATACAAACAGACAGGTTTATGAAAAGAGATAATATTTCAAAAGAAGAAGCTATAAAAAGAATAGGATTACAAATGCCGATAGAAGATAAAATGAAATTAGCAGATATTACAATAGACAATTCCGGAACAATTACCGAACTTAAAAAGAAAATTGAAATTACATATAAGAAACTTATGCAAAATCATAAAGATTTGAAATAATATCGGATTTTTTAATATAAAATAAATTCGACAAATAGTCATATATATATGCTGATTTTCCAAAACACAATTAAATTTTTTATTTGCATACCATAATTTGAAATACATTAAAATTT
>ONUQ01000083.1 GCA_900321055.1 uncultured Elusimicrobia bacterium | reverse complement strand
TCTTATTTCAATTTTACACTATTTTTTGAAATAAGACAAATTATTATTTTAAATTTTGAGCATTTTTTGAAATAAGATAATTTGTTATTTCAATTTTTGGTCATTTTTTAAAATAAGGAAAGGAAATTTGCCTACTTTCCTGTTTAATCTAAAGGAATCTGTTTTTCAGGCCAGCCGTAATCTTTATATTTTGTTGCTGCAATATTATGTTTTTTTACATAATTAGCTAAAATTTCTGCTCTGTTTTTTTCTCTTTTTTTATCATCACTGTTTACGGCACGGAAATTTTCGTATTTATCACCAAATATTCTTTTTGCACTCGCTACATTATTTGAACCGTCTTCCACTTGGTCAAATGCCGTTACTTCAAAACCTTTATCTGTTTGTTTTATATGCATAAGTCCGGGATGACTTCCTCCTGATACGGTTTCAAGAGTGTCACCGACTAAATTGTAATTAAATACCCAAAAATCACCCCAAACAAGAATATCTTCACTGTTTCTTTCATCTACTGCAATAACAGTTTGAAACGGAATACAATATTCCCCTTTAAGATATTGTTTACCAAATTCGTTTACTAAATATCTTTCTATTGCAGGGAAACAATTTGTTTCTTTTTGAACATTTTCTGATACTGCCGAAACATCATCTGTTACGGTAACGGAATCAACTTTTCGGTCCTCAATATTTTGTTGATTATTTCGGCAAGCTACAAACATTAATATTAAAAATAAAAAACTTAAGGAAATTTTTTTCATAAAAAATCCCCCGGTTTACTTTGTTTCTACTTCATGTATATCTTTACTCATATCTTTAGAAAGTTGAAATTGTTGAAACTTTTCTTCTTCCGGGATAATCATTTTAAAACTTGTTTTTTTATCCAACTTAACTGATATATTTCTTGCACAAACATTAAGCAAATGTCCCCCGTTTTTCTTATCTCGGGTTATAAAATGGAAATGCCATCCGGGAGAGTTAAGTTTGTCCATAAAATCGGGACAATACAAACCTATAATCGTTCCGGTTTCTTTTTCTGTATTAAAAAAAGTTTGGTCTTTTTCCATAGCTTTAGCAAGCGGTTTATAAGGTTCCTTTTGTGCATATATACTTCTGTAACATAAGGTATCAAAAATGCCGTCTATTCTAACAAAATAAAACATATTTTTTCCGTTTTCTTTAACAATTTTATCAAGTTGTTCTTTAAGATTATCAATAGAACTTACATTTTCAAAATCAACAGTTATAGCATTATTTAAAAATGTTACCGTTGCATATGCTATTGTGCTATTATTGTCGGGAATCAATATTGAACTATCATGAATTGCCTGATATACGACACCGTCAACCATAATAAGTTCCCCGTTTACCGATTCAAAACACCCTATGCCGAAGTTGCCGTTTTCTTTGAGTTCACCTGCAGTAGAAACAGGATAATAATAACCTTGCATAAGTGCCTGTAATGTTGATACCTGAACAACCGTATTTGTGCAGTTTGTTTGTTTTATTGAATCTTGTTGCTTACAATTACATTCGCATAAAGAACCAAACAAATTAGAAAATATTTTTTTAAACTCATAAATTTCTCCTTATTTAAATTTAGCTAATTTTTCAGTGTAGTCAAATCATACATTTTATAACTAAACGAACATTTTACCATAAAAAAAATATTATCAAACATCAGTAAATATGTTTAATACTAAAACAGATTTTGAAAATAAAAATTTTGGTATAACAAGTGAGTTTGCTAAAAATACAAAAGCTACAAATTTATATTAATATTTTTTTAAAAGCAGTAAATCAAAACATAAGATTAAAACAAAAAAAACAAATTACATATTATTTACAATAAAATAAAAAAATAATTTACATGTAACAATGTAGCAAAAATCTTATTAAATTTTAAATTTTTTTAATTCAAAGTTTCATCAACCGGAATATTTTTTTCAGTTCCGTCAAAATCTTTATATTTTGTTACCGTAATACCACGATTTTTTATATAAGATGCTAAAAATTCTGCTCTGGCTTTTTCTCTTTTTTGTTCACTATTATTGATACTAAGGTATTTGTCGTATTTATCACCAAATATTTTCATTGCACTTGACATATTGTCTGCACCATCTTCTACCGCATCAAATGTCGTTACTTCAAAATCATTACCTGTTTGTTTTATATGCATAAGTCCGGGATGGTTTCCTCCCGATACGGTTTCAAAGGTATCCCCTACTATATTGTAATTGTATAACCCAAAATATCCCCAAACAAGAATACCTTCTTTATTTCTTTCATCCAATCCGATAAAAATCTGAAAAGTAATAGAAAATTTTCCTTTGTTATATTGTTCACCAAATTGATTTATCAAATATTTTTCAATTGCCGGGAAATAAATTTCTTTTTTCTGATTAATTACAGTTGCTGTTGTTTCTGTTTTGTGACTAACCTTTTGCTTTTCAATATTTTGTTTCTTGTTGTCACAAGCTACCAATATTGTTGTTAAAAATAAAAAAACTATTAAAATTTTGTTCATAAAACTCCCCCCTTTGCCCTTAAATTTAGCTTATTTTTTTAGTATAGTCAAATTTAGATATTTTGTAACTAAAAAAACAACTTACTACAAATACTGCTATTCCTAAAACAATAAAGGTGTTTGATATTCCTATTTTTTGTGCAACAGCTCCCGTAAAAAAACAACTTAAAGAATATGTTCCTAAAAAACATAAAGCATTTAAACTTATTATCCTTCCCCTTTTAGCATCCTCAACGGCAGTTTGTACCAACACATTTTGCGGTGTTATAAAAAAAGTTGAACCGACACCTAAAAAAAACATAGCACACAAAACAAAGTATGCATTGGAATTAAAACCGGTAAAAACAAAAGCAGAGCTTACAAATATACAACCGATAAAAAGAATTCTTCTTAAACCGGTTATTGACATTTTAGATGCAATAATTAAAGATGCAGTAAGAGATCCTACACCTGTTGCCCCGAGTAAATATCCTAAAATATTCGCTTTTGATACAAGAACATCTGCCGTATATATAGGTAAAAGCATAGGATAACTCATAACCAACAAGCTGAACAAAAAGAGATATATTTGTGCCGTTATTATCGGTGAATTTTTTATTGAATATAAAAAACCGTCTTTAACAGAATGAAAAATATTTTCTTTTTGTACTGTTTCATTTTTAATATCTTTTATTTTCATTGCTTTTATAAGAAAAAATGTCGGGACCAAAACCAAAAAGTTTAAAAGAAAACAATATTTTGCACCAAAATAACCTATAATAACTCCTGCAATGGAAGGACCTATAAATCGTGCAAGATTAAAGCAAGAAGCATTTAACGAAATTGCATTTCCTAAATCTTTCGGATCATCAACCAAAAGAACAAAACTTGATTGTCTTAAAGGAGCATCAAGAGATACAACCGTATTTATAAACACACCTAAAGCTACTATAAGATAAAGATTTAATAATCCCGAAAAAGCAACAATTGTCATTAAAAATGTTTGAAGTATATACAAAGATTGAACAAAAATTAACAGTTTATGCCTGTTATATTTATCTGCAATTGCACCCATAAAAGGAGATAAAACAAATAACGGAGCCGTACTTATAAAAGTTAAACTTCCCATAGTAAAAGCAGATTTTGTTATATCATAAACAAGCCAACTTATAGCAACATTCTGTATCCATACACCAATTTGAGTTATTGCAAGTGAAGGGAAAAACAGTCTGAAATTCCTATATTTAAATCCTCTAAAAATGTTTTTTAGTCTGTTCATTTTTATTTCCATTCCAACGGTTAAAAATGCTTGCTAAAATTGATCCGGAAATGTTGTGCCATACGGAAAATATTGCTCCGGGAACTGTTGCCATAGCCAGTGACGAAAACGAACTGTTTGCAAGACTTGTTGCAAGTCCTGAATTTTGCATACCGATTTCTAAAGAAATTGCTTTAGTTTTCGGTACATTGAATTTTAATATTTTACCTAAACCAAACCCGCAAGCAAAACCTAAAACATTATGTAAAATAACTATGGTAAATATTATTAATCCTGTGGATAAAATTTTTTCTGCATTGTGAGATATAACACTTGCAACAGCCATACAAATACCTATAACCGAAACTATCGGAAGAATTTTTATTACTTTTTGAGTAAATATTCCGAAAAATTTGTTAATAATAAATCCTAAAAGTATCGGAATAATAACAATATTTATAATAGAAATAAACATTGCAACAGTGTCAACAGTAACAGTAGCACTTAAAAGAAGATTTGTAATTAAAGGTGTAAGAACAGGGGCAAGAAAAGTGTTTATACTTGTCATACTTACCGATAATGCAACATCCCCTTTAGAAAGATAAGTAATAACATTACTTGATGTTCCGCCCGGGCAAGCACCTACAAGAACAACTCCTGTCATAAGTGCAACATCAAGATTAAACAGTTTACATAATATAAAAGCAAGTAATGGCATAATTGTAAACTGTGCAACACAACCTATAATAACATCTTTTGGGCGGATAAAAACAAGTTTAAAATCTTCAAGTTTTAATGTAAGTCCCATACCGAACATTATTATCATAAGAAGATAGTTTATCCAACTTAAAGAAACCCATAACCCTGTTTGCGGGATAAATAAAGTCATAGTAGCAATAACAAGTACTATAACACCCATATACTTACAGAACAAGTTGCTGATGATATTTAATAAATTCATATTGGTCTTCTAAAATAAATTTTAATCATTGTATAAATAAATAAAAATGTTTATCAAGTTTTACTTTCAAAGAAACATATAAAAATTTTAACAAAAAACATTATCATACTATACTTTTAAAAAAAAGGAAGGAGGTATTAGTATGAATTTAGATTATATTATTCGTCAACAAAAGTATGTTCGGCAGGAATTATTTGGTAATAAAAATACCGATTTCTTTGTTAAAACACATTACAAAAAATATAAAAACAAATAACGGGCAAAATATTTTAAAACTTAATACTACAAAAGTGCTATTGAACAAATGAATAATAATATTGAAAAAATACTAAAATTAGCGAATGATGGTATTGATATAGAAGAAAGTTTTGGATTAGTAAAAATGGTATTTTGTTTTACACTTTACAAAACCATCATTCTTAAGATTTTTTTAACTTTTGCAATATATAGCACAAAATACTTTTATAATTTACACTTCAATTTATATTGTCTATTAGTTATTTGTTTGTTTGCTATCCGTGTAATGAGTCACCATATAATGTGTAATTGCGGCACATCTTGTAGCAACATTATTTTTAAATTCTTCATATGCCATTTCTTCCGAATCGTCTGCCTTATCCGAAATTGCACGGATAATAACGAAAGGAATTTTATTTATATAACAAACTTGTGCAATTGCTCCGCCTTCCATTTCACAGCATAATCCGCCGAATTTTGAAATAATTGCATTTTTTTGTTCTTTGGATGCAATAAACTTATCTCCGGTACAAATTCGTCCTTCAAATACATGAATTTCCGGAGCACATTCTGCTACTGCAGTTATTACACTTTTTCGCATATTTTCATCAGCCTGAAAAGCAACATGTCCGGGGTTATATACTTGTCCCGGAGCATATCCTATCGGACTTAAATCAAAATCGTGCTCTATGACATCCGTAGATACAACAATATCTCCAATATCTATTTTGGCATCCAATGAGCCGGCAACCCCGGTATTAATTACTCTCTTTGCACCAAATGTGTTTATAAGTACTTGTGCACAAATTCCTGCATTAACTTTTCCCATTCCGGACTGAACAACAATGACATATTCACCGTCAAGTTTTCCTTCACAAAACTCCATTCCTGAAATCGTAGTAGTTTTTTCTATTTTCATTTCTTGTTTTAAAAGAGAAACTTCTTCGGCAAGTGCACCTATAATTCCTGTTTTCATTTGGTTGTTTTTATTGATAGCGGTATTGTTACAACCGTTAAATACGAATAAGCTAATGGTCATTCCAATTAAAGCAAATAACATTTTTATTTTTTTATTCATTTTGTTTACCCTTTAAATAATAAGATTGTGTTACTTTATTTAATACAAATTTTATAAAAAAGATGGTTGTTTTACAAACTGAAACTTTTTGATTTTTGTTTTATAATAAATTCTATGAGGAATAACTGTGAAAAAATGTAAAATAACAGTTTTAAAACGAAATTTTGATGAAGAACTTGCAAGAGAGTATGGAGTTGAGAGTTTGACTGCTTGTCCGATGTTAAAAGAAGGACAAGTCTTTTATGCTGATTTGGAATGTCCTGAAGTTTTTTGTAACAAGGCATGGAAAGCAATTTATCAATATGTTTTCACTCTTGCCCATGGCGGTGCAACAAAAGAACTTTTTTATTACGGTGATTGGACAAGGAAGCCCGGTGTTGCGATTTGCTCCTGCAATACCGGACTCCGTCCTGTAATATTCAAAATTGAAACAGTATGTAGTTTTGGTAAACCTCAACAATAATAACTCTGACAGACAGGTTAAATTGAAAAGATAATTTGTTCAATTTTCTCTGATAATTTTTTATGAAATTTGTCTCTTAATCCATTCCATTATTATTGAAACAAGATACTCTTGTTCGGTTTTAGTTAGTTCTCTGTGTTGAGGAAATTTGTGCCATTTTTCAATACACCCGCGACAGCAAGTAGCAGTTGCATGTTGAGCAATAAAAACAGGATGACCATGCATTGGAGTTTGCTTGCCATCATTCTTAGGGTTTGCCGGAGCAACCCTGTCCCGAATAAAATCGCAGGCATGAGAATGTATTTTGTCCATTCCTTTGTCTTTTATGTATTCAAGTTCTTTAGAACACAGTTTAAATCTGCTTCTAAACTTTGATTTTGCTAACAAATACAAGATTTCCATAAAGTAATTATAATATATTAAGTTTTGTTTTATACAAATTTAACTATCCAAAAACATTTCTTTTCTTTGCAAAGCATAACTAAACTATGATAGAATAAAAAAATAAAATTTTATAGTCTTATTACGAAAAAAGGTCAAAATCCGAAAAAATCCGTAATGACTTATATATAAAATTTATCAAAATTTTAAGAACAATCTAATCTTTAC
>ONUQ01000079.1 GCA_900321055.1 uncultured Elusimicrobia bacterium | reverse complement strand
TTCAACATCACATTCCACAATTACATCACTTCTGTTTGACTGTATTTCATTTAAAGTTTTATTGTTATTCATTATTTTTTACACTCTGGTTAAAATTTCTGTTAACTTATCTATTTCTTGTCTTGACCTTTTTTCCGTAACTGCAAACATTATGCAGTTTTTATATTCAGGATTTATTTTTTCTAAATCCAACGGGCCTAAAATATTTTCTTTCAACAATTCTTCGTTTATGTTATCTGTATTTTTATCTGTCTTAAATACAAATTCATTGAAAAAGAAAGAATTTTCAAATAACGGAACAAATCCTTTAATATTTTTTATTTTATCAAAAGCATATATTGCCTTTGAAATATTTGTTTCTGCTAATTCTTTTATGCCCTGACTGCCAAGATAAGCAACATAAACACAAGCTGCAAAAGAATTTAATGCTGCATTGGTACAAATGTTAGATGTAGCTTTTTCTCTTCTAATGTGTTGTTCTCTTGATTGCAGAGTAAGAACAAAACCTCTTTTCCCGTCTTTATCTGTTGTTTGTCCGACAATTCTTCCCGGCATTTTCCATTCCAAAGTCTTTGTTGTTGCCATAAATCCGAAAGTTGATCCGCCAAGATACATTTGATTTCCGAAAACCTGCCCTTCGCCGACAGCAATATCTGCACCGTATTCCGCCGGAGTTTTTAATAATCCCAAAGAAACAGGATTAACAACTGCAATAAACAATGCTTTCTTGGATTTTGCTATATCTGCTAATTCTTGCATATCTTCAATCGTTCCAAAAAAGTTTGGTGATTGAACAACAACTGCTGCAATATCTTCGCTCATAAGATTATTTAAGGTATTCTTGTTTATGGAACCTGTTTTTTTGTCTATATCAAGTTTTATAAATTCTATGTTTAAATTTTTTGTATAAGTCTGAACTACCGAAAGATATTGCGGATTTAAAGCCTGAGAAATAACAATTTTGCTTTTTCTTGAAGCTCGTACTGCAAGCAATATTGCTTCTGCAACTGCCGTTGCACCATCATACATTGAAGCATTAGAACAATCAAGACCTGTAAGCTCGCATATTATACTTTGATATTCAAATATTGCCTGTAATGTACCTTGACTTGCTTCGGCTTGGTAAGGTGTATATGCTGTCCAAAATTCACTTCTCCCGACAATTTCATCAACTATTGAAGGAACAAAGTGGTCATAAACTCCTGCACCTCTAAAACATACTAAATCGGATTTGTTTTTTTGTGAATATAATTTGAATAACGATAAAAGTTCTTGTTCAGACATTCCTTTATCTAAATTCAATTTTTTTACTCTTAAATTCTCCGGTATTTGTAAGGATAAAAGTTCCTCTGTATCTCTTACCCCGATAGCTTTAAACATTTCTTTTTTATCTTCGCTACTTATTGGTATATAATTCATTTAATTAACCTTCAATTGATTTTGTGTATTGTTCTGCATTCATTAATGACTTAAAATCTTCTTCGTTAACATTTTCAAGAACAAAGAAATACCCTTTTTCGTAAGGGGATTGATTAATAAGTTCGGGAGCATTTAATATTTCTTCGTTTATTTCTGCTATTGTTCCCGATACGGGACAGTAAATATCAAATGCGGATTTTACCGATTCAACAACTGCACATGGTTGTTCTTTGTCAAATTTTTTACCGATTTCCGGAAGTTCAACATGAACTATATCCGTAATTTCATGTTGTGCATGATCCGTAATTCCTACATAAACTTTATTTCCTGCTTTTTTTGCCCATTCATGAGTTTTTGCATAAAACAATTCGTTTGGTACATTCATCTTAGTTCTCCAATATTTTTATTGTTTTTATAATTAAGACTGCCGGCTAAAATTTGTAATACTTCAATACTTTTAATTGTAAAATAATTGTAAAACCTTACTTACACATTTACAATACTAAATTAAAATACAAAAATCCAGTTATTGTTCTATATTCAACGGTTTATGTATATTGACATAGATATTGAAAAAAAGTGACAGGGAATTTTTGAGTAAAATATACATTCCCTGTCAAAAATCAAACGATAGTTTTATTACTGCAGTAAGCCGGTTGGCATTATTAT
>ONUQ01000013.1 GCA_900321055.1 uncultured Elusimicrobia bacterium | reverse complement strand
TCTGCAAAAAAAATTTCTTATTTTGTATAATACTTGCCATTATGAAAACTATTATATTATTAATTTTTTCAAATATCTTTATGACTTTTGCATGGTATGGACATTTAAAATTTAAAGATACTTCAATGTGGAAAATTATTCTTATTGCATGGACAATTGCATTTTTTGAATATTGTTTAATGGTTCCTGCAAACAGAATCGGTTATGGACAATTTAATGCAACCGAACTTAAAACCATTCAGGAAGTTATCTCATTGACAGTATTTTCTTTTTTTTCAATACTATATTTACATGAAAGTTTTAAGTGGAACTATATTGTCGGATTTGTATTTATAGTTCTTGCGGTATTTTTTATTTTTTATAAATGGTGACAAATGTTTTTACCTACAACAAAAGAAGAAATTTCTAAATTAGGATGGCAAACTCTGGACATAATAATTGTGTCGGGGGATACTTATATTGATTCTCCTTTTAACGGATCTGCAGTAATAGGAAACTATCTTACAATAAACGGATTTAAAGTTGCTATAATTGCTCAACCTGACATAGATAGTAACGAAATAACAAAGCTGGGAGAACCGTCTCTTTATTGGGCAGTTTCTGCCGGAGCAATGGATTCTTTAGTTGCAAACTATACGGCTACGGGAAAGTTTAGAAATGAAGATGATTTAACTCCCGGAGGAATAAATAACAAAAGACCTGACAGAGCATGTATGGTGTATACAAATCTTATAAGAAGATATTTTAAAAATACAAAGCCGATAGTCCTTGGCGGAATAGAAGCAAGTTTGAGGAGAATAGTTCATTACGATTTAAAAGATAAAAAACTAAGAAGATCTTTGTTGTTTGATGCAAAAGCTGATATTTTAGTTTATGGTATGGCAGAAAAAACCATGCTTGAACTATCGTTGGCAATAAAAAATAATCAGGATTTTAGAGATATTAAAGGATTATGTTATATTTCAAAAGAACCAAAACAAGACTATATTGACATTGCTTCGTTTGAAGAGTGTGTAAATAATCCTGACAGTTTTAGAGATATGTTTAAAATATTTTATGAAAATTCCGCTTATGAACATTCTAAAGGACTAAATCAAAAGCATGATATAAGATATTTAATTCATAATCCTCCTCAAGATTTTTTAACACAAGAAGAGTTAGACAAAATTTATGATATGGATTTTACAAGAGAAGTTCATCCTTACTATGCAAGGCAAGGAAAAGTTAAAGCACAGGATACAATAAAGTTTTCGGTGGTATCACATAGAGGTTGTTGCGGAGAATGTAATTTTTGTGCAATAGCAGTTCATCAGGGAAAATCGGTAATTTCAAGAAGTGAAAAATCAATAATAAAAGAAATAAATAAGTTAGTACAAATGCCGGATTTTAAAGGATATATTTCGGATATTGGCGGTCCTACGGGCAATATGTACAAAATAGCTTGTAAAGTTAACGGATTGGTTGGTAAATGTAAAAATAAAAAGTGTCTTTATCCAAAAGTTTGTCAAAATTTAATTTTTTCACATAATAAACAAATTGATTTGTTAAAAGAAGTTTCTAAAAATCAAAAGATTAAAAAAGTTTTTGTATCTTCGGGAATAAGGCACGATTTAATAATTGCAGATAGCAAAGACGGAATCAATTATTTAAAATATATTTCGGAAAATAATATTTCCGGACAATTAAAAATTGCACCGGAACATATTTGTGATAATGTTTTAGATTTAATGGGAAAACCTAAACAGTCAACATTTTTGGATTTTATGAACGATTTTGAATATATAAATAAACCGTTAAATCAATTTCTTACCTGTTACTTTATGGTTGCTCATCCTGGATGCAGTTTAGATAATTGTAAAGAGTTAGTTTCTTTTATTAAAAAGAATATGAATTTTTCTCCTGAGCAGGTCCAGGTTTTTACACCGACACCATCTACCGTTTCAACAATGATGTACTATACACAACAAGATATTAATGGTAATACTGTATTTGTCGAAAAAGATAGAAATGCCAGAATGAAACAGAAACTTGAAATTACTCAGTCAACTAACAGAAAGGCAAGTAATACAATAGGTAAAAAATTTAATTATTCAAGAAAAAATAAATACGGATATTCAAAAAATACCAAATTTAGAAAAAAATACTAAAATAAAAAATCGGGTGACAGATAATTTGTCTTATGAGGACAATTTTTGCTATCACCCGATTTTTAATGTACAGACTATACTGCTATACTTTGCGAATGCTTTTATTTAAGTTCTTTTTCCAGAGCTTGTTCAACTTCATCTTTTTTTTGAATATTGTACATTTGGCTGTACTGTTCAAATGTTAATACGGATTTTATTTTCATTTTTGTATCTATTTTTAATTTGAATAATTCGGCAGATAATGAAGAAATATCTTTCATTAATTTAGATACTGTATCTTTGTTGCAATTTTCTTTTTCAATTTCATCTTCTAAAGCATTTTTCTTTTCAATCTTTTTTTCAACAAGTCCTTTTATTTTTTTATCGTTGTCTTCCATAATTGTCTTTACTTTTTCTTTTTGTTCATTAGATAAATTCAATTTTTCTGCTAATATATCATATTTTGTTTTTGGTTTAAATATTTCAATATATTGTTCATTGGTTAATATTTTTTTCAAAGACTTTTTATTTGCTATTTGATTATCTGTGAGTTTATTAGAAGCACTTTTAATATTTTTAACGGATTTTTTTATTACTTTGCTATCATATTTATCCTTTAACAATTCTTCGTTTATTGTTTTGTTTTCATTCATAATTATTTGCATTAATTCTTGTTGTTTTTTTATTGTGGCTTCATCTAATTTTTTCAAATCTTCTTTTTGCTTGTCTGTAAGCTCCAATTTGCTAAACATTTTTTCGCAACAACATTTTTTGAAAGGTTTGCAGTCTCTCATAGAACCTTTTATAAAGGGATGTCTTTTAAACTTTGGATTTTTTTCTGCTACATCGTTATTACACATAAAAAAATGTTCATGTCCGTTACAGCATTGTTCATCCTGACATTTTTCTTGCTTTTGTCCTGCTTTATTACAGCATTGTTCATCTTGTGGCACACCCATGTAATCGGAACATTTCTCTTGCTTTTGTCCTGCAAAAACTGATACTGCAAACATCAACATCATTGCACAGCTTAACAACATTTTTGTTTTTTTCATAAAATTCTCCTTTTTTTTAATTTCATAATATTTTGACTATCGGTTATACAAAAAAGTTACACCGAAATTAATTTATACATTTACACATTAATATATGTTTCATAATATTAAGTAATATTAATATCAATCAAAGCTATAATATATATTTTATAAAGAATTATTTCAAATATATTCCAATAGTTTCTTACAATCCAAACATCCTTTTCTTATTACTACATAAGGGAATTTTACCATGTCAATAACTGTTGATTCAAAAGAAAATTTACATTTGCCGTCATCAACGATTAAATCTATCTTGTTATTAAAATATTTTTTTGCTATGTCGGCTGTTTTTGCACTTTCTTTACCTGAAATATTTGCAGAAGTTGTCATTAGGGGAATATCATATTTCGCCATGATGTCCAATAATATTTTACAGTTTGGTATTCTAACCCCTAAATTATTTTTACCGCCGGTAAGAAGTTTTCCTAACTCCGTTGTAGGTAAAATTAATGTAAGTTGTCCCGGCCAAAATTCCATTACTATTTTTTCTATATCTTTTGGAAAGATTACAAATCTTTTTAGTGTTTCAATACTGTTTGACATTAAAATTAAAGGCTTTTTTAAATTTCTGCCTTTAAGTTTATATATTTGTTTGTGCCCATCAAAATTAAAAACACTTGTCATTATTCCATAAACGGTATCCGTAGGAAGAACAACTATTCCTTTGTTTTTTAATACTTTATTTGCAGTTTCTATTATTTGTTCATTTTGTGTTTTATCGGTATAAAGAAATATTGTTTTCATTTTCAATAACTTCCATGCAATTTTAAATATTGTATCATTTTTAAAAATAAATAAGTAATAATATTTATGTTGGAAACTGAAATGAAAAGATTAAAAAAATAATGAATTTTGAAAACCGTTAGTTGTTATTATCAACAGATTGTTTTAATCTAAAACATATAAAGTATAAGAGTTTATTATTGAAATAAATGAAATTAAATTGCGGATGAATTAAAAATAAAAATTCTTATCATAAAATTAAATTTAAAATAGCAGATATAAAATTTGAAAAAGAGACTAGACTGTGAACCTGCAATAGTGTGTGAAAAACTATATCGTGCTTATTAAATTTTAAATTGCAATTTTAATTTTTGTTAATATCATTTTTTATAATATTTACGGTTTGTAATAAATTTTTTACAACGGCCAAAGGTTTTTGTTTTTCGTCCTTTACTTTTGTAAACTGTTTTTTTCCATGTCCCGTGAGAACTAATATTCCTTTACCGCCAAAATTGTATCCGAATAAATAATCTCTGATACTATCACCTATCATATAAGACTTTGTTAAATCTATATTCAATTCTTTTGATGCCTGTAAAGCCATACCGATTTTAGGTTTTCTGCAATTACATGTATCATTTGGTCCGTGCGGACAATAATATATTCCAGCTATTTCTACATTTAATTTTTTTAGCATACTTACTAATTTAGAATTTATTTGTTTCAATTTTGTTATGGTGAAATATTTTCTTGCTATACCTGACTGGTTTGTAACGATTATAATTTTAAAACCCATTTCTTTGAATTTATGTAACGGTTTTTCTATGTTCTTATAAAGTATTAAATCCTTCTCATCACTTAAATAGTTTTTGTCGTGATTAATTGTTCCGTCTCTATCTAAAAATATTGCAGGTGATAATTTATTTGGTTTGTTCATTGTTACTCTCTATTAATTTTTTTATTTCTTTTTCTAAAATTCCTTTACCGCTTTCAAAATATATTGATATATTTAAAACATATATTTTTTCTTTTATGTTTTCATTGATAACTTCACTTATTTTTACCGCATCTTTAGCCGTAGTAATAATCTTTTCATTGTTGCTTAACTTTTCTATAATATTAATTATTTCCTGTTTTGTGTATCTGTGATGATCCGAGAAAAGATATTTATCTTTTATTTTGAGTCCCAAATTTTCAACGGTATTTATAAAATTTTCTGGTGACCCTATTGCAGAAATTACTACAAAAGAATATTGTTCTTTAAAAATATTTATATCTGCAATTTTTATATTATCTTTCATAGAAACTATTTCATAATTTTTACAGGAAGTTTCTATGGGAAGTTGATCTGTAATTTTAAAAATTTCTTTTTTTATGTTTTCTATATTTTGTTTATCGGATAAATTGCAATTGGTTAATACTATAAGATTTGCCCTTTTAAGAGCAGACTTTTTTTCTCTTAATATTCCTGCCGGGATTATCATAGAATTTCCAAAAGGATTTAAAGAGTTCACACAAACTATATCTAAGTCCCGCTTAATTTTCCAATGTTGAAAACCATCGTCTAATATAAAAATGTCCGGAGCAAACTCTTTTGCTTTTTTTGCACTTTCATATTTGTTTGCTCCGACAATTATAGGGCAATTTAATTGATTTGCCATCATATAAGGTTCATCACCACAATCAAAAATATTTACTAATATTTTATTGTTATCTCTAACAACAACATTTTTTATTTTAGTGTTTTTTCTTTTATATCCTCTTGATAATATTACGGGATTTTTACCTAAACTTAGAATATATTTTGCAACTTCTATTGTCATAGGTGTTTTTCCGCTTCCGCCCCAAGTAATATTTCCTATACTTATTACCGGCTTATATAATTTTTTTGATTCGGTTAAATATTTATTTAAGTTTGATAAAAAGCAATAAATTACCGTAACCGGATACAACAAATATTTAAGCATCTAATACACTCTCATATATTGTTGTAATATTATCTACAAACTTTTGTTTAGAAAAATTTTCTACAACAAATTTGTTTCCGTCAACAGCCATTTGTTCGGCAAATTTTTTGTCGGATACGATTTTTTCTATTGCCGAGATAAGTTGTTCCGTATTTCTCGGTTCAATAAGTATTCCTGTTTTTTTGTCTATTATAGTTTCGGGATTACCGCCTACAGTTGTAGTAATTACGGGAATTTTCTTAAATTGTGCTTCCAAATTAACATTTCCAAATCCTTCCGTTCCGCAAGATAATAAACAAAAAATGTTCATAACTTTTAAATATTTTGGAATGTTTGATTGATAACCTGTAAATTTTACAATATCATCAACACCTAATTTTTTAGCATATTCCTGCTGTAAAATTTTCCCTGCACCATCACCTACAATTAAGCCTATAATATTCGGATATTTATTTCTCAACTCAGATATTGCTTCAATAAGATATTGTTGTCCTTTGCCTTCCAAAGATACTATTGCGGCAACCGTTCCTATTACGAATTTATTTTCTAAATTATATTCTTTTATAATATCACTGCAATCTTCATCATTTATAAATTTATCAAAGTCAAAAGAATTGTATAAAACCCGTACTTTATCTTCAGGAACTTTTTCGTATTTTAATAAATTATTCCTGACTGCTTGAGAAACGGTTAAAGTTTTATCTGCTATTTTGTAATGCCATTTGGCATACCATTTATGTCTGGTATCTTGCCTTCTGTGTAATACAACTTTTATATTAAAAAAAAGTTTCATTAATAATGCAGTCCAAAAAAGTTTTCCCTGATGCACATGCAATATTTTAATGTTTTCTTTTTTAATAATATTTATTAATCTTATAATTCCTGTAGGAGTAAATGTTCCTCTGCAAACAAAATCCGTAACTTTAACTCCCTTTAATTGTGCCTGTTTATATAGAAAACTGTTTTTAGGTGCCGCAACAACAGGTTCAAATTTATTGCTTAAATCATTCAAGTTTATAGCCGTAAGCAAAGTTTGTTTTTCTGCTCCACCTATTGTATATGAAGAAAACAAATGTAGAACTTTTATTTTTTCCATATCAAAAAACCTTTTTTACCAATGATATATATTCACCGGCAGTTGCTTTAAAAAAACTTTCACAATATTGTATGTTGTTTCCTTTTACAACTGCCCAGTACTTTGAAACAGATGAAGCCATTGTTATATAATCTCTTCCTTCAGTTTGTGTTTTATAACATTCTATTGCTTGTTTTTTCCTTTCCCATTGTTGACTGATATCTACAACAACATTAGGTATCATTGTTGTCCATACGGAATAAGCATATACCAGTGAATTTATTTTCTTTTTTTTATTTGCCTTCACGAAAGCTTTTGAAACTGCTATATGATCCTGATGATTATCTATCATAAAAGGTAAGAAAATTATTTCAGGCTTTATTTTATCAAACAGTTCCGTAAATCTTTCTGCAAGTTTACTTGTATTACTATATAAACTTCTTATTTCAAACTGCAAAAAATGATTTGTTTTAGCTCCCAGTATTTTTACGGCTTGTTCTGTTTCATACATTCTTTTCTCTTCACCTGAAGTACAAAAGACCATTTCCGCTTTTCCGCCGGTATTAACATGTTTAATAACGGTCCCGCCACATCCTATACTTTCATCATCTTGATGCGGAGCTATTACTAAAACATGTTTTGCCGGTAAATTTTCTTCTAAAGGTAAAGAATATTTTAAAAAAGGTTGTATATATTCATACATCCTAAAAATATTTCTATAACTGGCATACTTCATAAAGTTCCTCTTATTTTTGATAAATCTTAATGTCGGCTTTTCCTTTTAGTTCCGACAATAACTTATCATATTCATCTTGTATATTTTGTTTGTATAATAATTCGGAAAGAGAAGCCTTTATATTATCAAATTCTATAGGCATTTTAGCTTTCTTTTCTTCTGCTCTAAAAAAGTGATATCCGTTATTTGTGTGTATAAGTTTTTTATTAAAATCTCCAACTTGTAAACTAAAAATAACTTTTGCAATTGCAGGATCAATATCTTCTTTTAAAACAAATCCCAAATCTCCTTTTTTTTGTCTTAATACCTGGTCATCGGAATATTTTACGGATAACTGTGCAAAGTTTACATCCGGCAGAGCTAATTCTTTTTGCAAACTTTTTATTTTAGTTTTTGCTTCTTTTTGTTGTTCTTTTGTGTATGTATTTAAACATTTTATAAATATCTGTCTTATCTTTACCTGTTCGGAATATATCCTTTTTAAATTATTTGATACAAGTGAAACCAATTTATCGTCTTGAGAAGAAAGATTTAATTCCAATCCGTTTATTCTTGAAATAACATTATTGTAAAAGGTTTTTAATTGCTCATCCGTAGGTCTTTTTGCTCTATTGTTAATTTCGGTAGAAATATATTTTATTTTCATTATATTATCTTTTATTTCTTTTTTTAAACTTGTTTCCGTTAACCCTTGCTCCTTTAAATTTTTATCAAATTCTTTCTCATCTTTATATTTAGTTTTAACAGAATCTACGGTATTTTTTAGTTCTGTACTTGAAACTTCAATTTTATATTGCTTTGCTGCTTCAATTAACAATAAATCGTCAATTTTTTGTCCTATGATTTTGTTTTTAAAGCTTGTTTTTTTTCTTCGGTTCTTTGACTTTGAGGTAACAAAGAAAGCTCTTCCTGAACCTGCTTATTAACAAAATTTTCGGTAATATTTTGTCCGTTTACACTCGCTACTATTTTTTCGGTAATATTTTGCTCTTTTGCACTCGCTACCATTTTGTGATTAGTTTCTGCCTTTGCATTTTGTCCTGCATAAATAAATGTTTGAACACCAACTAAAACCAACAATAAAAAAACAATTTTTTTCATTTTACATCTCCTTTTTTATTTTATGTTTTTTAAGATATCATCTGCGATGATATCTTTTGTACTGTTCTTTTTTATAATTATATGATTTTTTAAGGGCATTGGTCCTATTTGGTTAGGATCAGTGTTACCATACAATGCAATACACTTTATACCAAGCCCTGCTGACAGGTGCATACTCCCTGAATCTATACCTATAAATAATTTTGACTTACTTATCAATGCCGATAGTTCTAATATACCTCCTTCCGGACAAAACATTTTTACATCTTTAGAAACATGTTTCAATATTGTTAATATTGATTCCGTTTCCCATTTTGCACCAACAACGACAACATTTTTTTTCATATCTGCAAGTTTGTTCAATGTTTCAATCCAAACTTCTTTTCTTAAACATTTTTCTTGCCTTCTTTTGCTGGCTCCGCAAGATACTACGATAAAATCTTTATCGGATAAATTATTATCTTCCAGCCAAAAAGAAACTCTAATATCGGATTCTTTATCAATATTTATAATGTTTAAATAATCTTTTTGTATATTATCTAAACCTATTTCCTTTCCAAGAGAAATATTGTTGTTTAAAGACGGAACTCCGATTCTTGTTACTTTTTTTGTAAGTAAAAATTTTAAACCGGATGTTTTAAATCCTATTCTGTTTTTTATTTTTGAAAAATAAGCTAACAGTAATGACTCCGGCGATTCTGAAAATAACAATGCAGTATCAATGTTTTCTTTCCTTATAGCTGCTATTAAGTCTATTTGTTCGCCAAGAGTTTTTACTTTCGTAAATATTTTATATACAAGTTTTGTAGATTTTAATAAACCTACAAGATTTTTTTTTGCTACACAATAAATTTTTATGTCAGGATACTTTTGTTTAGTAGCTTTTAAAACAGGTAAACTAAACAATAAATCACCTAACTGATTCATGTGAAAAAATATTATTTTATCCATAGTTGTATACTCTTAAACACTTTATCGGGTGTTATCAAATTTAAACACTTTTCTTCATCAAACATACATTTGCCTCTACAGGGGCTACATTCTAAATTTGTCGATAAGATTATAGAATTTTTCGCATAAGGAGAAGTCTCTTTAATATCGGACCCTCCAAAAATAAATGCAGTATTTAATCCTATTGCACTTGCTAAATGCATAGAACCGGTATCAGCACCTACGGCAAATTTACATACCGACAAAATCCCGGCTAATTCTTTTATATCTGTCTTTCCGCACAAATCTGTTATATCTTTTGATTTTATTTTACCAAAATCTTTTTTTGAACCCAATACTATAATCTTAATATTGTTATCAATATTTTTTATCATTTCAGATAATTCAATGTAGTTGTTGCTGTTCCAAGTTTTAGTTTTACCTCTGGAAAAAGGAACAAAAGCAACAATTTTATCATCCTTGTTTATCCCGTTTGAATTTAAAATAGTATAAGGAACATTTTTTATGTTAACATTAAATGCAGGTATATAATTTTCTTTTGTTATAAAACTTAAAGAATTAATATTTCTGATTACGGCATTTTCTTCTTTGTTTCGTTTATAAGGTTCTTTTAATAATAACCAACTGAATTCTTTCATTCCGCTAACACCGATTTTTTGTTTTGCATTTAATAATTTGACAAAAACAGCAGTTCTTAAAAGGCCTTGTAAATCTATAGCTAAATCATAATTTTCTTTATTGCAATCTTTTAAAGTTTTAAAAAAAGATTTTAATCCTCCC
>ONUQ01000080.1 GCA_900321055.1 uncultured Elusimicrobia bacterium | reverse complement strand
TTTAAGAACAATCTAATCTTTACTTGCTTTTTTAATAAATAAACTTATACAATATCATTACGAAAAAAGGTCAAAATCCGAAAAAATTCGGAATGACTTATATATAAAATTTCATAAAAAGGATAATTTTATGGAAATAAACAGGGATTACTACTTAAATAAATTAATAAAAAGCCAAAATAATAAATTGGTAAAAATAATTACAGGTATTAGGAGATGCGGAAAATCTTATTTATTAAACACTATGTTTTTAAATTATTTAAAAAAACAAGGTATTGATAAAGACCATATCATTAAAATGGCTTTTGATATTCCTAAAAATAAAAAATATCATGATCCTGAAGTTCTTTATGATTATTTTGAAAATTTAATTAAAGATAATAAAACATATTATTTCTTGCTTGACGAAATCCAAGAAGTTAAAGAATTTGAATCTGTGTTAAACGGATTATTAAGAATAGAAAATACGGATGTTTATGTTACCAGCAGTAATTCAAAATTTTTATCAACGGATATTATTACCGAATTTAGAGGTAGAGGCGATGAGATAAGAGTGTATCCTTTAAGTTTTTTTGAAGTTTCTTCTATTTATGATGATATGGTTTTAGCTTGGGGAGATTACTACACTTATGGCGGATTACCGTCTGTTGTTTTAGAAAAAGATGTTGAAAAGAAAATGAATTATTTAAAATATCAAGCCGATAATGTTTATATCAACGATGTAATTGAAAGGAATAATATCCAACATAAAGAAATTTTATCAACTTTAATAAAAATAATTTCTTCAGGTATCGGTTCTCTAACTAACCCTACAAATTTATCTAATACTTTTACAAGCAAAAAAATGCCGATAACAGATAAAACTATTAGTGCATATTTATCTTATTTGGAAGATGCTTTTTTAATAGAAAAAACAAAAAGATATGATATTAAAGGGAAAAGATACATAAGCACACCGTTTAAATATTATTTTTCGGATATTGGAATAAGAAACTCTTTGTTGAATTTCAGCCAACAAGAACAAAATCATTTAATGGAAAATATTATTTATAATGAGTTAAAAGTTAGAGGTTTTTCCGTTGATGTTGGAGTTGTAGAACATAATTATGTTGAAAATGGAAAAAATATAAAAAAGCAATTGGAAATAGATTTTGTATGTATTAAAGGCAATAACAAATATTACATACAATCCGCATTTGCAATACTGGATAAAGATAAAATGGAACAAGAAACAAATTCTCTAACAAAAATAAATGATTCTTTTAAAAAGATTGTTATTGTAAAAAATAGTATTAAAATGTGGCGAAATAATAAAGGAATTTTGATAATGGATATTCAAGATTTTTTGCTTAACAAAAATAGTTTGGATTTATAACTTATTTATATGAAAAGTAGCTTTTTTATAAATTTAATGAAACACAAATCTCATTTTCTTTGCAAAGCATAACTAAACTATGATAGAATAAAAAAATAAAATTTTATAGTCTTATTACGAAAAAAGGTCAAAACCCGAAAAAATCCGTAATGACTTATATATAAAACTTTGTAAAAAAGGAGCATATTATGAATATTAATGAATTAAGAAAAGAGAATGAATTAGTAGATTTATTTTGTTCTATGGCAGAAATACCTTCGCCATCACTAAAAGAAGATAAAGTTATAGATTGGATTTGTAATTATTGTAAAAAAAATAATTTACCTTACCAAACAGATGTTTATAAAAATATACATATCACAATACCTGCAACGGATACAACAAAAAAACCGATTTTGTTATCTGCACATTTGGATGTTGTAGGTGACGATTCCCCTGTTGTTCCTTATTTGGATGGTGATTTAATAAAAGCTAACGGCAGAACTCTCGGTGCAGACGATAAAGCCGGAGTTGCAAATGCATTATATTTTGCAAAAGAGCTTTTACAAAGGTCTGACATAAAGCATGGAGGATTAGAACTTATTTTTACAAGAGATGAAGAAAACGGGATGACAGGCATAAAAAACACGGATTTTTCAAAAATAAATTCAAAGTATGTGTTAGTGTTAGACAGTGATGCTTTAGGACAATGTTTAATTTCAGGTTCAAATTATGTAGATGTAACTTTAAAAGTAAATGCACCAAAAGGCGGACATTCCGGGAACGATATCGGAGATACAACAAGAAAAAATGCATCCAAATTAATTGCAGATTTAGTTTCCGATTTACCGCAAGGTGTTTTTTACGGTGAAAACGGTAAAGTTGTCACTTCTTGCAATATGGGTGGCATTTTATCAGGCAACTTGAATGTTACAAATGTTATAAATACAGATGCCGTAGCAACATATTCCATAAGAAGTTCAAACAAAGCAAAAGAAACCGAACTTATACAAACCATGCAAAAAACAGTTAATGATTTTAACCAAAAATATACCGGCATTGCAACTGCAACTATTATTTTTAAAGAAAAAATACCGATGTTTGAAAAAAATCAGGATGACTATATGCCGAATTTATTTAAAACCGTAGCTAAAAAAGTAGGATTAGAACCCGAAATTTCATCGTTCCATGCAGGTGCCGAAACTCATATTTATGCTAATAAAACAAATGCAAATGGTGAAAAATTTTCCCCATATTTAATAGGTTTGGCAACCGTATGCAATATGCACTCCGCTAACGAATATGTTGACTATAAAACAATGATAAAAGGACAAGAATTATTAAAAACTTTATTTGAAACTTATAACTCTTAAATTTTTCCAGGCTATAACTAAATTGTCGTGAAATAATATTATTAACGGAGTACTTTAATTATATAACTTTTATTAATGATACTTTTTATATAATACAAATATGGACTAAAATGAGAAGTTGTAAATACAAGAATATTTTGGAAAGCGGCTATAAAATTTGTGTTATGTGCCGGTACCGACTAAATATATTAGAAAAAAGGGAGTCTTATATGAAAAAATTTTTATTTTTATTATTAACATTTTTTATTTCGGTAAATTGTTCGGGTATAAATAATATTGAAGAACCGAAAAATGCGGTTGAAAAGCCTAAAAAGCTTGGAAAAATGATAGGGATGGCAAACCCCTGGACAAATTGCGGAACAGATTTTGAGCAGGCAGAACAAATTGCAGGATTCTCTTTTGCATTAGAACTTCCGAATTATAATGTTAGAGCAATGAAAAGTATGATAGAAATAAATTACTCTTTAGACCAAACAAGAACCGTTTGTGTAAGAAAAACTGATACGGAAAAATTTTCTAATAACGGAGATATAAGCGGAGTTTATACAAATTATCCGGTAAAAGAAGAAATGACATTACAAAATTCCGTTCCTATAAAAGTAAGAGGAACTCAAGATAAAATTTATGTAATGAATATGGCTATTTCAAATGTTCATTATAGTGCTTATTGTAAAGAAGGTATGAATTTACAAGAAGTTGAAAGAATATGTAATATTATAGTACAAGCCGAAACCAAAAAAAATAACAGTCAAAAAATACTTATTTCTTAAAATATTCCATAAAAAATATCTGCTTATACATTGAAGAATAAAAAATATTTATTCAATGTATGCCTTATTGACAAAATTTTTAATATGTGATATATTATCAATCAAACAATAAGAGTGCCAAAATAAAAGGAGGCAGAATATGAATATATCTAAATTTACTATAAAAGCTCAAGAAGCACTTGCAGATATGCAAGATTTAGCAACACAATACGGTAACCAGGAATTAAGTCCGGAACATCTTTTATATGCTTTACTTAAACAGGAGCAAGGTATTGTGGGAACTATTGTTACAAAACTTTCTGCTGTTGAACAAGATTTAAAACCTTTAATAGAAAAGGATATTTTAAATCTTATTGAATCAAAGCCAAAAGTTCAGAGTGCTACACCTTATATTTCAACGGATTTAAATAAAATTCTTACCGTATCTGAAAAAATTGCAAAAGATATGAAAGATGAATTTGTTTCCACAGAGCATATCTTTCTTGCTATTATAAGTTTTTCTAATCTTGAAGCAACCAAAGTATTAAAAAAATATGGAATAACTCAAGAAAAAGTTTTATCGGCTATGGTAGAAATCAGAGGTGCAACAAGAGTGACCGATCAAAATCCTGAAGACAAATATCAGGCATTAGAAAAATATGGTAAAGATTTAACCGATCTTGCTAAAAAAGGAAAGTTGGATCCTGTTATCGGTAGAGATGAAGAGATTAGAAGAAGTATACAGGTGCTATCCAGAAGGACAAAAAATAATCCGGTGTTAATCGGTGAACCGGGAGTAGGTAAAACTGCTATTGTTGAAGGGCTTGCTCAAAGAATAGTTTCCGGTGATGTTCCGGAAACATTAAAAAATAAAAAAGTTATAGAGTTAGATTTAGGTTCTTTAATTGCCGGAGCAAAGTATAGAGGAGAATTTGAAGACAGATTAAAAGCAGTACTTAAAGAAATCCAAAAATCTAACGGAAATATAATTTTGTTTATAGATGAAATTCATACAATAGTCGGTGCAGGTGCAACCGAAGGAGCAATGGATGCCGGCAATATGTTAAAACCGCTTCTTGCAAGAGGAGAACTAAAACTTATCGGTGCAACAACACTTGACGAATATAGAAAATATATTGAAAAAGATAAGGCATTAGAGAGAAGATTTCAAACTGTTTATACGGGTGAACCTTCAACCGAAGACACGATTGCCATACTTAGAGGTCTTAAAGAAAAATATGAGGTTCATCACGGAGTAAAAATAAAAGATTCTGCACTTGTAGCAGCTGCAACATTAAGTTCCAGATATATTACCGACAGATTTTTGCCCGATAAGGCAATAGATTTAATAGATGAAGCAGCAAGTAAATTAAGAATGGAAATAGACTCTATGCCGACAGAACTTGATACCGTAGAGCGAAAAATCAGGCAACTTGAAATAGAAAAACAGGCCGTAAAAAAAGATAATGATTCAGCTCCAAAAGAACGACTTGCAGTGCTGGAATCTGAAATAGAAAAATTAAAAAATTCGTCTAACGAAATGAAAGTTCATTGGCAAAAAGAAAAAGATTCTATTTCTATAATAAGAAAACATAAAAAAGAAATAGATCAACTGAAAATAGATGAACAACAGGCTGAAAGGAAAGGAGATTTAAATTTAGTTGCGGAAATAAGGTACGGTAAAATTCCAAAACTTCAAGCAGAACTTGATAAAGAAAATAAAAAACTTACAACTCTCCAAAAAGATAAAAAAATGTTGAAAGAAGAAGTTGATGATGACGATATAGCAACTGTTGTAAGCAAATGGACAGGTATTCCCGTATCAAAAATGCTTGAAGGTGAAATGCAAAAACTTTTGAAAATGGAAGAAAAATTACATCAAAGAGTTATAGGTCAAAATGATGCCGTTGTTGCAATAGCAAATGCTGTCAGAAGATCAAGATCTGGAATTTCCGATCCGAACAAACCTATGGGTTCGTTTATATTTTTAGGTCCTACCGGAGTAGGTAAAACAGAACTTGCAAAAGCTTTGGCAGAACTCCTATTTGATGATGAGAAAAATATAGTTAGAATTGATATGAGCGAGTATATGGAAAAACATTCCGTATCAAGACTTATAGGAGCTCCTCCGGGATATGTAGGTTTTGAAGACGGAGGGCAACTTACGGAGGCAGTTAGAAGAAGACCTTATTCCGTAGTTTTATTTGATGAAATAGAAAAGGCACATCCGGAAGTGTTTAATATTATGTTGCAATTATTAGATGACGGCAGACTTACGGATAGTAAAGGCAGAACCGTAGATTTTAAAAATACGGTAATTATTATGACATCAAATTTAGGCTCACAAATCATACAAGAAAGTTCTGACTATAAAGAAATGAGAAAGAAAGTTGATGAAGTTTTACACTTGCAATTTAAGCCGGAATTTCTAAACAGAATAGATGAAATAATAATATTTAACAGATTGCAAAAAGAAGATATCAGGAAAATTATAGATATACAATTACAATCTATTACAAAAAGGTTGGCAGAAAGAAAAATAAGTATAGAGTTAACGGATAAAGCAAAAGATTTTATTGCCGATAAAGGTTATGAACCTGCTTTTGGTGCAAGACCTTTAAAAAGAGCATTGCAAACATATTTATTAAATCCTTTATCCGTAGAACTTATTGCAGGAAAATTTCCTGAAGGCAGCAAAATAAAAGTTGATTTAGGTAAAGAAGAATTAGTATTTAAAAAATAAAAGACAGTTGTAAGTATGACGGTTTATTGTAAATTATAATTCGTAGCATAATTTATAAATTAAGGTGCATACTATTTGAAAATTAAAACAAATACGGTTGAACGAAGAAAAGTGTCCGTTTACTCCGTTTCTTCGTTCAACCGCAAAAAATATAATAGTATTTGATATATAAATAAAAAATTTAATATAATAACGATTGTAGTTTTTATAAAATTATGGTATAATCACGAAGATTGGAGAGGTCGCATAGTTGGTCTAGTGCGCCGGTTTGCTAAACCGGTGTACAGGTGAAAGCCTGTACCGAGGGTTCGAATCCCTCC
>ONUQ01000092.1 GCA_900321055.1 uncultured Elusimicrobia bacterium | reverse complement strand
AGGCATAGTTTCATCTATTAAAGCAATAGGTCCGTGTTTCATTTCTCCGGCAGGATAACCTTCGGCATAAATATAAGAAATTTCTTTTAATTTCAATGCTCCTTCAAGTGCTATAGGATAATTAATGTTTCTGGCTAAATATATAAATTGTTTTGTATTTTGAAACAACTTTGCTATTTCTTTTATTTGTGAAGATAAATTAAATGTTTCGGAAATTTTGTTAGGAACATCTCTTAACCCGCTTATAAAATTTGCTAATTGTTCTTCAGAAACGGTTTCTTTTATGGAAGCTATATACATTGACAGCAAATAAAGTGCAGTCAACTGACCGGTAAATGCTTTTGTTGATGCAACACCGATTTCCGGTCCGCAATGTGTATATAAAGTGTAATCGGCTTCTCTGCTTATACTTGCTCCGACAACATTACATATAGCAATAGTTTTTGATTTTTTTTCTTTTGCAAGTCTTAATGCTGCAAGAGTATCTGCGGTTTCACCTGATTGTGAAATAAATATAGTTAGCACTTTATCATCAATTACCGGATTACTATACCTAAACTCTGAAGCTATATTTACTTCTGTAGGAATTTTTGTATAATTTTCAAACAGAAATTTTGCTATAAGTCCGGCATGATAAGATGTTCCGCATGCAACTATACAAATTCTTGATATATTTGAAATTTCTTCCTTTGTGAGTTTTACGGACTCTAATATTATTTTATTTGATTCATCGGAAATTCTTCCTCTAAAAGTATCTTGAGTTGTTTGTGCCTGTTCATGAATTTCTTTTAGCATAAAATGTTTATAACCGCATTTTTCCGCTTGTATTGCATTCCACATTATTTTTTGAATTTTTCTCTCAACTATATTATCATTTGTATCAAATATTTTTATGGAATCTTCTTTAATTTCCGCAATATCACCATTTTCAAGAAAAATTACATCTTTTGTATATTGAAGTAATGCGGCAACATCCGAAGCTATATAATTTTCATTTGAAGCAATACCGATAACTAACGGAGCATCTTTTCTTGCAACAATAATTCTTGAAGCATCATCATTACATATTGTACAAATAGCATAAGAACCTCTAACATTTTGAAGTGCTGATTTTACCGCAACTAATAAATCACCTTTATAATATTTTTCAATTAAATGTGCAATAACTTCCGTATCTGTTTCTGAAGCAAATTTATGACCTTCATTTTGTAAAGATTTTTTTAGTTCTACATAATTTTCTATTATACCGTTATGAACTACAACTATTTTTTCATTACAATCGGTATGAGGATGAGCATTTTCCTGACTGGGTTTTCCATGAGTTGCCCATCTGGTATGACCTATACCAATGTTACCGTAAATAGAGTTCGTCTTTATATTTTCTTGAAGATTTTTGAGTTTGCCCATACTTCTTCTTCTTTGAATTTTTCCGTTATCAATAACGGCTATACCGGCAGAATCATATCCTCTATATTCAAGTTTTTCAAGTCCGTAATATATCACATCAACAGCATCTTTTTTACCAATGTATCCAACTATTCCACACATAATTACACACCTTTCTTTTATATTATTTATCTTTATTATACTAAAAAATTACATATTGTACTTAATTAATGTGTCAACCCCTGGGATGATGCTTTTTATGTTGCTCTTGTAATCTGTCTTGACTTACATGGGTATATATTTGAGTTGTAGAAATAGAACTGTGACCCAGCATTTCTTGAACAAATCTAATATCTGCTCCGCCAGTAAGTAAATGTGTTGCAAAAGAATGCCGTAAAGTATGAGGTGTAATATTTTTTGTTATACCTGCCTTTAATGCTATATTCTTTAGTTGTCTCCAGAATTCTATTCTTGATATAGGTTTATTTAATTTAGTTAAAAAGACATATTCCGAATTTACTCTTTTTCTGATTTTCAAATATCTTTTTAAATATAATTGAGCCTTTTCTTCAAAAGGAACAATTCTTTCTTTATTACCTTTACCTAAAATTTTTATGTAACATTCATTTATGTCTATATCTGAAAACTTTAAACTTATAAGTTCTGAAACTCTAAGCCCTGTTGCATATAACAATTCAAGCATAGCTCTATTTCTGATAGAAATCTTGTCCGTATCGGATACGGAATTTAACAATCTGTCCACCTCTTCTATAGAAAGCATATCCGGAAGTATGATAGGAATTTTTGGAGCTGAAAGATATGTTGTAGGATCGGTTTGTATATAATTTTCCGAAATTAAAAATTTATAAAATTGCCTTATTGATTCTATCATTCTGCAAATAGTTCTGTGACCGGATTTTGAAATTTTCAGATACCATAAAAAATCCGTAATTTCCAAATGACTTATAGTTTTATAATCTATACTTTTTTCCTCAAGATATTTTAAATATATATTCAAGTCAGTTCTATATGCAAGAGCAGTATTTTTTGCAAGTCCTTTTTCTATTAAAATATAATTAATAAACTCGTCTAAATATTGCATAATTTATTTAAAATACGGATTATTCTCCAGTTCTTCTTTTAAAGTTGTAACCGGACCATGTCCCGGATAAATAGTTATATTTTTTGAAAGTTTTTTTATTTTTTCCAAAGACTGCATAAGCTCATTATAATTACCGTCCGGTAAATCCGTTCTTCCGATAGAATATTTAAAAACCGTATCTCCGGAAAAAAGAATATCATCTATTAAAATACATATTGAACCTTTGCTATGTCCCGGAGTATGAATCACTTTGTATTTGCAAAAAGAAGTTTCTTTAACTTCTTCTTTATCAAAAATAATGTCAGCTTGTTTTATTGTTATGGGGTTATCCATATATTGAGAAAGATTTGAATTTGAATCCGATAACATTTCAACATCATCTTTAAAAATCGCTAACGGAATGTTATATTTTTCTCTAATAATGTCATCCGAAAAGATATGATCAAAATGACCATGAGTGTTTATTAAAAGTTCCGGTTGTAAATTAAGTGTTTCAATTTTATTGATTACTTTTTGTGCTTGTTCCCCGGGATCAATAATAATTGCTTTTTTTAAATTAACATCATAAACAATATAACAATTTACCTGCAAATTACCGGAAACTACACCTGTTATCTGTATCATTTTTTTATCGTTTTATCTGAAAATATTTTTTTATATTCTACCATATAAGTAAACCCGGAATATAGTGTAAACATAGTTGTTATAAACATTAACCAATACGGAGCATAAATAAGAAACATCCCTAACCACTGTTGCTTAACATCTTCTAATAAATCGTAAGGGGTTAAGAAATAAAATCTTGCTAATGCTGAATTTATTATTAAGATAACAAGTATTGTTATAATTGTAAACATTTGAGATGTTGTTTTTATTTTTCCGAAAATATTTGCAGGAATAACAATATTTTGTGAATTAGCTATTGATCTTAAACCGGTAATAATAAATTCTCTTGCTATTATACAAATTACCATCCATGCAGGAATGTTTAATGAATATTCCCAAACAAAAGAAATAAAGGCAGATGTAACTAAAAGTTTATCCGCTAAAGGATCTAAAAATATACCGAAAGTTGTTACTAAATTATATTTTCTTGCTATAATTCCATCAAAATAATCCGTAATTGATGCAATTATGAAAATAACTAAAGCAATTATATTAGTCCAAAAAGAATTTATTGCTAAAAAAACAACAAATATAGGAACCAATAAAACTCTAAACATTGTACATTTATTTGCTAAATTCATAAACAAATTCCTAAACAGATATTAACCTTAAACAACAAAACCGATTTATAACAATAAACCACAGTAACAACGAAAACATCCTAATCGGAGAATTTTTTGTATATTGTTAATTATACATTATTTTGCAATTAAATCGTACCCCTTGCAACTTTTTATTTCTATATTTTTAAATTGCCCTAAAATAATATCATCTTTTTTATTTACAATAATCATATTATCTATTTCAGGGGCTTGAAAAAAAGCTCTGCAATAAACTTTATTTCCGGAAACAACTTCAGGTAAAACTTCAAAAGTTTTTCCTATTTTTTCTTTATTGTTTTTTACAACATTTTTAAATTGTTCTGTTGCCAACATTTGTAATCTTTTTTCTATAATCTCCGGAGAAATCTTGTTTTTTAATTTATAAGACGGAGCGGTTTCCTGATCCGAGTATGAAAAAATACCGATATGTTCAAAATAATTTTGTTTTATAAACGATAAAAGTTCTTTAAAATCATCATCTGTTTCGTTGGGAAATCCTGTTATTAAAGATGTTCTTAAAATAATATCAGGAAAACTTTTTTTTATATTTTCAATTATTTTCCCGGTAGTAACCGGTCTTTTCATATTTTTTAAAACATTTTTACTTATATGTTGAATAGGAATATCCATATAATTACAGATATTTTCATTTTCATAAACAGTTTCCAACAATTCTTTATTTATTGTAGAAGGATAAGCATACAATAGTCTTATCCACTTAAATTGTTTAATTTTAGATATTTCTTTAAGAAGTTTTGCAAGAGACAGTTTTCCATAAATATCTATTCCGTAAGATGTAGTATCTTGTGCAATAATATTGAGTTCTCTAATTCCCGAATCTGCTAAAAATTTTGCTTCATCTATAATTGATTTTATAGGTCTGCTAACAAAACTACCTCTAAGATTCGGAATTATACAGTAACTGCATCTATGATTGCAACCCTCGGATATTTTTATATATGTAGACGGCAAATTTGTTGATAATATTCTTGACTTAAAATTTGTTACTCCGCCGACAACTTTTGTTTCGGAAAAGAACTTATTTTTCTTTATCAGTTTTACAATTTTATCAAAATTACCTGTCCCGACATACCCATCAACAAAAGGATATTCTTTTTTCATTTCGTCTTGTAATAATTGAGATAAACAACCTGCTACAAATATTCTTAAATTTTTGTTTTGTTGTTTTAAAAGTCCTGCCTGTTGAATTTGATATTTTGATTCTTTTTGTGCATCTTGGATAAAAGAACAGGTATGAATCACGATAATATCAGCATCCTCAAGATTACCTGTTATTGTAAAACCTTCTTTTACAAATAATCCTATAACTGATTCTGCTTCAACAGTATTTTTTGAACAGCCCAAAGTTATAACAGATACTTTATTATTGTTCATTTTTATTTTTTGATAATTTTATAGTTCTTACTTTACTTTTTGAAACTGTACCTGATGTAATATCAACAAGAGTGCCGTTAAAATATACTTTTACCGTATCAACATTACCTATTCTTATCGTAAAATCATTATCAGCCTTACATTCAAAATATTTTGTGATGGTTCCATCAAAAACATCTTTATTATCAGCCATTATTTTTATCCATGTGTTTGCCAGAGCCTTAATATATAATTTTTGTTTACCTTGTTCAGTTTGTTGTCTTGTTTCAGTTTGTGCTGTTTCCTGTTGCTGTATAGCTTGCGGTTGTTGTATTGTATCTGTTTGCTGTATTGCTTCTGTTTGCTCAGAAACAACATTTGTTAAAGTAGAACTAGAAACACTCTCTTTATTTATACTCTGTTCTTGTAATACTTTCTGTTCTTGTATTTTTTTATTTATTAACTCTGCCTTATTTATTAAATTTACTATCATTATTAAACAAATTACAATTACACAAAATCCATATATTAATAATCTTTTATTATTCTTACAAAAACTACCAAACTTATTTTCTACATCTTTATCCTGTTCAAATAAATCCTTCTTCCGGTTCATTTTAGCTTGTTCATATATTTGTATAAGTTCATCCGGATTTAATTTTAAATATAAAGCATAAGTTTTTAAAAAATTTTTATAATAGAGTTCTGCAGGAAAAACAGATACATCATCACTTTCAAGTCCTCTAATATACTCTTTTTTTATTTTTGTTATACTATGAACATTATCTATTGTATATCCCAACTGATTTCTTGTCTTTTTTAAAATTATTCCCGGACTGTTTAACATAATACCTCTTTACAAATTTATAATTTCAATATTTTTTGGAGCTACAAATTTAAACATATCTTTTGAAAAATTATTGTTTAATTTATAATTTGACAGTTTAACATCAACAACAAAATTTTCATTATTAAAAGAAACATTCATTACTTGAAAAGTATTTTTACTTACGGTAATTATCATGTTCCATTTTTCTTTTGTATTTTTCGGTTTTATTAAAAAAGAATAACCAACTCGTGTTTCTTCCTTGAGTTCCACAACAAAATCTTTTCTAAATGTTTTCCAATTATTTATAAATTTAAAAACAGATGTCAATATAATGTCGCTATTTACAATATCTTTCCATTTTTCTACAAGTGCTTGTCTGTTTTCAGGAATATATGTTGTACTTGTTTTACCGTCAATGTAAATGTATTGTTTTGTAGGTTTTGTTTGTTCCAAATAAATATAATTTTGTTTT
>ONUQ01000141.1 GCA_900321055.1 uncultured Elusimicrobia bacterium | reverse complement strand
GCCAAATATTTGCGACACTCCGTTGTCATAAAGGTTTAATATAATAGTTTCTATATAACTAAAGTAAAAAGTTGCTTGCAAGGCAACCTTTTTTATTTGAAAAAAGTATATAATTAAAATAATAAATCGGTATAATTTTTATAATTTTTTTATAGTAAATAAAAACTTAATATAGTATTTTGTCAAAGTGTAAAATTTATGTTTTTTTGTTTTATAAAAAGGGTAAACTTATTTTTTTTGCAAAGTACATTTTTTTCTCTCTACAATAAGTCGCTTGGATCTAATTCTATATTTATAAAAGTTTCGTAAGGTAATTTTAATGTTGTTACTTTTTCTAAAATTTCTTTTATTTCCTTTCGTTGTCCTTTCAATATTATTTGCCATCTGAAAGTTCCGTTTAATTTTAAAATGTATGATTGTGCCGGACCTAATAAAGAAATTTTATAATTTGTACTATCAAGTTGTTCTTCCAAAAATTTATAAACTTTTTCTGCAAATTCTAAAGTTTTGTTGTTATCTTTATTTCTTATTGTAATTTTTGCAATATTACAAAACGGAGGATAAGATAAATCTTTTCTGTATTCTATTTCTTGTTCATAGAAACTTTTATAATTGTATTGTTGAGCAAATGCTAAAGCATAATTTTGCGGATATTTTGTTTGAACTAAAACTTTTCCTTTTATGTCTGCTCTGCCACATCTGCCTGCAACTTGAGTAATAAGTTGAAAAGTTCTCTCTGAAGAACGAAAATCGGGAAGGTATAATGATGTATCTGCATCTACTACACAAACCAATGATACTCTGGGAAAATCAAATCCTTTAGTTACCATTTGAGTTCCCAGCAGTATGGAATATTCTTCACTTTTTATACCTTCGTAAACATCCGTATAAACTTTTTTTGATGTAGCAGTATCTCTATCTAACCTGAAAATCTTTGTATGAGGAAATAATTTTTTTAAATCTTCTTCAACTCTTTGTGTCGCTACTCCTAGAACTTTATATTCTTTGTTACCGCATGTAGGACATTTTAGCGGGAAATTAAATTGTTTACCGCAATAATGACATTCAAGATGTTCCGGATATTTATGATATACCATAGCAACGGAACAATTCGGGCATTGTACTACCGTATCACATTCTTTACAAATTATTGATGGAGAAAATCCTCTTCTGTTTAAAAATATTATTACTTGTTCTCTTCTTGCCAAAGCTCTTTTTATTGCCAAAAACATAGGTTTAGAAAAAACAGAAACCGTTAATTTTATTTCTTTTAACGAAATCATTTTTATGGACGGCATATCTTTTTTGTCTATTCTGTAAGGCATTTCCAACAACTTATATTTTTTTGTCAGAGTATTATAATAGGTTTCTATTGACGGTGTGGCAGAACCGAAAACTGCAACGGAATTGTTATAATTTGCTCTCCATAAAGCAATTTCTTTTGCATCATAAGACGGTTTATTGTTTTGTTTATAAGTATTTTCATGTTCTTCATCAATTATTATTAATCCTAAATTTGTAAACGGTAAAAATATTGCCGACCTTGCCCCAACAACAATTTTTATTTCACCGTTTTGTATGGCATTAAATATTTTATATTTTTGTATGGTCGTTACTCCGCTATGCCACAATGCAACAATATTTCCAAACCTTTTTTTAAGTATTGATATAAATTGCGGAGTCAACGAAATTTCCGGTAACAGAAATATTGCAGATTTATTATTGTCTATTGCAGTTTGAATGCTTTTTAAATAAACTTCTGTTTTCCCGGAACCCGTAACACCGTGTATTAAAAAATTATCGTTAATATTATTTTTTATGGAATGTTCTATCTGTTCTACCGCATTTTTTTGATAAACGGTCATATCAAAATTCGGATTAAAGATTTCGTTTTTTGAATGTTTTACTTTAGATATTCTTTTTGGAACTTGTAATGATATCGGAACTATAGTTGCTAATGCTTCACCTATAGAACATAAATAAGTTTCGGATAACCATTTTGAAAGGGCTACAATTTCATCCGTAAGAATTTCAACTTCATCTATGATAGTGTTTATATCTTTTAATTTTATATTCTCTTGTTGCTGATAATTTTCTATTACGGATATTGCATAACCGGTAAGATTTCTGTTTCCGAAATCAACATTTACCCGCCTGTATTTTATTTCCTGTTTTTGTAAAGTTTCAGGTATAGTATAATAAAACGATTTGTTTAGCGGAACAGGTAAAACAACTTCTATAACTTTCATTTTAACCTTTCTTCTTTACCAAAGCCATTACTTTTTGCATATCAATCCACACATCTTTTTTTAATTTAGGATTTCTTAACAAAGCTGCCGGATGATATGTCGGCATTACTGGTATTCCTAAATAACTTGTGAATTTGCCTCTTAATGAACTTATTACATCATCGGTATTTAATAAAGCCCGTGTAGACGATGCTCCTAATGTTACAATAACTTTAGGTTGAATTATTTTAATTTGTTCGTCTAAATAAGGTTGGCATACTTGCATTTCTTCCTGTGTCGGAGGTCTGTCATTCCCTTTTGATTCTGGTTCTTGAGGATTTTTCATAGGATGACATTTCACTATATTTGCTATATAAACCGTTTCTCTTGTAAATCCCATTGCAACTATAATTTTTGTTAATAAGTCCCCCGCTCTACCGATAAAAGGTTGCCCTTTGTGGTCTTCTTGAAACCCGGGACCTTCCCCTACAAACATAATATCCGCATAAGCATCGCCACTACCGCATACGGCATTTAGCCGATATTTCCCCAAATCGCATTTTTTGCAATTAACAATTTGATTTTTTAAATCTTCCAATTTTTGTTCGGCATTTTTTGTTTGAACATTTTTGGTTAGGGAAATAATCTCTTCTTCTTGTTTTTTGTTTTTCATTTCTTCTTTTTGTAATACAACCGTTTCTTTATTTTTTGTTTCTTCGGTAATTTTAACTTCTTCTTTTTTTAACTCATTTATCTTTGTTTCTGCTTTTTTTTGCTCCGATACAGAATTATCTGCAACCAATTCGTCTTCGCCCCAATTTTTATATTCTTCTATTGCAGTTCTAGCAAGTTTTAATAGTTTTAAATATTCCGATTGATTCATTGATTATCTCTTTTGCAACTTTTTCTTTAGATACCAAATTAAGTTTCTTTATGTTACCATTTTTAAAAATTAGTGTAGGAGCTGAATTTTTAGAAGAAATTGTTGACGAGTCATTGGCAACAATCATATCTAATTTTTTTTCTTTAAGTTTTGTTTTTGCATAAGATATTAAATTTTTTGTTTCTAAAGCAAAACCGACTACTACCTGCTTTTTTTTATGTAAAGAAACATATTTAATGATATCCGGATTCTTTACAAGTTTCACAGTTATTGTGTTACTACCAACATTTTTTTTCTTTATCTTGTTTTTTGCGACAATTGCCGGTCTGTAATCGGAAACTGCAGCCGCTCCAATAAATATATCCGCAAATTTCAAATTTTCTTTAACGGCAGACAACATATCTTTTGTGCTGATAACATCTATAACTTTACAATTCTTTGTATTTTTTATCTCTACCGCAGAAGGACCCTTAACTACTATTACTTCACATTTTTGCTTTAATGCTGCTTCAACTAATGCTTTTCCCATTTTGCCGGATGAAGCATTAGATATAAATCTAACAGGGTCTATATATTCTCTTGTCGGACCTGAAGTAATCAGTATTTTTATAGCCATTTATTTTAATTGATTTTTTATTTCTTCCAATATTGTAGAGTTATCTGCCAAACAACCGTCTCCGACAACTCCACAAGCAAGAAGCCCTTGTTTTGAATCAACTATTTTATAACCGTAACTCTTCAAAACCTGAATGTTATTTTCTACAGCTTTATGATGATACATATTATGATTCATTGCAGGGCAAACTATAATTTTTGCGGTAGTTGCAATTGCAGTAGAGGTAACTAAATTGTCTGCCATACCGTTTGCCAACTTTGAAATTGTGTTTGCCGTAGCAGGAACTATAACATAAACATCTGCTTTTTGTGCAAGAGAAATATGTTCTATCTCAAAATAAGAAGTATCAAACATATCATATACTACTTTGTTTTTTGATAAAGATTGGAACATTAAAGGTGTGACAAATTTTGTCGCATCCTTTGTCATAACACATGTGACATTAGCTTCCACTTTTATAAGCTCTCTAATCAAATCACAAACTTTATATATTGCAATTCCCGCACATATTCCTATAATAATATTTTTGTTTTTTAAATTATTATTCTGCATTTTGAACCTGTTCTTCTTGTTTTTCCGTTGAAGAAATATTTTTCTTCTTCTTTAGTTCTGCTATTTTTTCATAAGTAGCTACACCGCTTAAAACATCTCTTACAGCTTTATCTAATAATTCCGGTTGAGATAATTTTCTGTAATCATCATCTTTTTTTACTACCTTTATCCATTCAATTGCAAGTTTTGTAACTTCATATTTTCCTCTTCCGGAATCAAAGAATATCTCTTCTATAGGTTTTTCTTCATTAGCCATTTTACTTCCTCCCGCTTATATTTTTATTTCTTTTTATTGACAATCTTTCTGCTCTAATTATAGACTCAACATTTTCAATACTTACATCTAACTTATCATTTAATACTAAATAATCATATTTTGGTAAATATGTTAATTCTTTTTTAGCATTCTTAACTCTTGTATTTATAACATCAATGGAATCTTTGTTTCTTTTTATCAATCGTTCTTTCAATATTTTCAAAGTAGGTGTCGTTATAAATATCATAAGAGCATTTTTATATTGTTTCTTTATTTTTATTGCACCTTGAACATCTATATC
>ONUQ01000011.1 GCA_900321055.1 uncultured Elusimicrobia bacterium | reverse complement strand
CCGAGTGGTTGAAGGCGCAGTCCTGGAAAGACTGTTTATCGGTGACGGTAACAAGGGTTCGAATCCCTTTCTCTCCGTTTGTTTTTTTTAAGAGTAATAGTATAAAAATAAAAATACTTTTATTAGAAAAAAATGAGAGTTTTAATGTAAAGATTCGGACAATGTTAAATAAAATATTTGAAAACTGTCCCGAGAGATATTAAAAACAGATGTTAAAAAAATATAAGATATAATTAAATCAAATAATTCTATATAACAAAATTGGTATTATTCATTGAAATAAATAAAATAAGATGTAGTTTAACTATATATTATTAGACAATAAAAATGCGAAAACACATCTTAATTTTCCCCTTATTTTGTCGTCTGTTAAATAATATATTTTGATTATTTTGTATATCTATCTTATTGCTTGTATTGCATTGTGAACATTTGTTACACCGATAATCTCTATCTTCCCTTTATAATTTAAACTTTTTAAATTGCTTTTTGGAACAATAGCTTTTTTAAAACCTAACTTTTCTGCTTCAGTTAACCTTTCTCTTATTTGAGATACAGCTCTTACTTCCCCGGCAAGTCCAACTTCTCCAAATATTACAGTTTTATCCGGGCAAACTATTCCATTATTGGCAGAAGCTATTGCACAAGCAATAGCCAAATCACTTGCAGTTTCTTTTATTTTTATTCCACCAACAACATTAATAAAAATATCCTGATTATCAAGAGCAATACCTATTCTTTTTTCAAGAACAGCAATAATAATTATAACTCTGTTTAAATCGTATCCGGAAACCATTCTTCTTGGTAATCCAAAATTTGTTCTTGCTACAAGAGATTGTATTTCTATAAGTAATGGTCTTGTCCCTTCCATAGATGTCGTTACGACATTTCCTGCAACATTACCGGTATTTTCACTTAGAAAGATTAAAGATGGATTTGATACTTCGCTAAGTCCGCTTGATTTCATTTCAAAAATACCGATTTCGCTAGTAGGACCAAATCTGTTTTTATATGCTCTTAAAATTCTATATATTTGTTGCTTTTCATTTTCAAAATATAAAACAGTATCAACTATATGTTCCAAAATTCTAGGTCCGGCTAAATCTCCATCTTTTGTAACATGTCCTAAAATAAAGACTGTTATATGTTGAGATTTTGCTATCCTTAATAATTCGGCAGAACATTCTCTTACTTGACCTACAGACCCCGGTGCAGAAGTAAATTCCGGATGGTATGTCGTTTGTATAGAATCTATAACTAAAAATTTTGGCTGAATTTTATTTACTGCTGAAACTATATTTTCTAAGTTTGTTTCCGATGCTAAAAAAATATTATCTTTAGAAGTATTTAATCTTTCTGCTCTGGATTTTACTTGTGATAAAGATTCTTCTCCTGATATATACAACACTGTTCCTACTTTTGACAATGCTCCTGAAATTTGCAACATTAAAGTGGATTTTCCTATTCCCGGAGCTCCTCCAAGCAGAGTTAAAGAACTCGGAACTATTCCCCCACCTATCATGTGATCAAATTCTGTTATTCCTGTTTTAATTCTTTCAAAGCTTTTTACAGCAACATCCGTTAATGGAAATGTTCCCGAAGAAAAGCCCGTAAGTTGTCTTGTAGATTGTGTAGAAGTTAGAATCGGTTCTTGTTTTTCTTCAACAAAAGTGTTCCATTTTCCACAACCGGGACATTTTCCAAGCCATTTTGCAGATTCATATCCACATTCCTGACATACAAATATAGTTTTAGTTTTTTTAGTTTTCATAATATAATTTCAATATTATACATAATTTAGATAATTTATTTAACTTCTTCTTCTACGGATTAGGAAAAATTTTTCAATCATATTTATATTAATGAAATAAATAATCAATTAAAACAATACAACAATATTTACAAATGCATAATTTTATAAAGATTAATAAATAACACCAATAGAATTTATTAATAAAATTTTGCCAAACTAATTTTGCTTAAAAAGTACAATATGTGCCCCAAGATTATACCTGTGGATTTTTTTATAAAAATATGCTATCATATTGTTCTTGCTGGTAGTCCGATAGGTGTTGTACAAAAAACTATTGACATAAAATATTTTTTTTGATAAAATGAATTTGTTGTTAATTTTGGACGGGCCCGTAGCTCAGTTGGTAGAGCACTTCACTTTTAATGAAGCTGTCACGCGTTCAAGTCGCGTCGGGCTCACTTCTTAAGCTCCCATCGTCTAGGGGTCAGGACACATGATTTTCAATCATGCAGCAGGAGTTCAATTCTCCTTGGGAGCGTTTTTAGGAATTTATTGTTTATGTCTTTATATAAAAAGAGCACATTTTTTGTGTTCTTTTTTTTTAATTATTCAAAAGAACAAAAAAAACGGTAGGCTATTTATAAAAACCTACCGTCTTTTTTGATAGTACTATAATTACTTTATTAACATACCTGTAAAAGACCTAACTACAAATATTATGGATATTATAAAGAATATTGCTGCACAAACTATACTTATAGATGAAGGAATAACTAAAGCAAGTTCTAATGCCAATAATCCAAACAAAGTTGTAAATTTAATAATAGGATTTAAAGCTACTGATGAAGTATCTTTAAAAGGATCTCCTACTGTATCTCCTACAACCGTTGCTTTGTGAAGTTCTGATCCTTTTTCTCTCATATCAACTTCAACTATTTTCTTTGCATTATCCCATGCACCACCGGCATTTGCCATAAATATTGCTTGGAATAAACCAAACAATGCTATTGAAATTAAGTATCCGATAAAAAAGTACGGTTCTATAAATGCAAATGCAATTGTTGAGAAAAATATAACCAAAAACAAATTCCACATACCTTTTTGAGCATATTGTGTACAAATTTTAACAACTTCTTTACTTTGTTCTGTAGATGCCTTTGTTACACCATCAAGTTTTATGTTCTTTTTAATATATTCTACAGCTTTATATGCACCGCTTGTAACTGCATGGTTGGATGCTCCCGTAAACCAATAAATTACCGCACCACCGGCAATTAAACCTAACAAGAAAGGTGCATGTAATAAAGATAACGAAGAAGCAACTACGGTTTGTCCATTTGCTTCCATCAATGTAAATATAATAGAAAATATCATTGTTGTAGCACCAACAACCGCCGTTCCGATTAAAACAGGTTTGGCTGTTGCTTTAAATGTATTTCCTGCACCATCATTTTCTTCCAATGTTATTTTGGATTTATCAAAATTTGGTTCAAACCCAAAATCTTTTTTTATTTCTTCCTTAATATTTGGTAAAGTTTCAATTAAAGACAACTCGTAAACAGATTGTGCATTATCCGTAACCGGTCCATAAGAATCAACCGCAATGGTAACAGGTCCCATACCCAGGAAACCAAATGCAACTAAACCGAAAGCAAATACAGCAGGATGATTCATTATATCGCTAAAACCTGTTAAAGAACTGATTCCATAAGCTATTGCCATAAGAATTATTATAACAAGCCCCATCCAATAACCGCTGAAGTTACCAGATGTTAAACCGGCTAAAATATTTAGAGAAGCTCCACCGTTTTTTGATGAATTAACAACATTTTTAACAAAAGCACTTGATGTTGATGTAAATATTTTTACTACTTCAGGAAT
>ONUQ01000096.1 GCA_900321055.1 uncultured Elusimicrobia bacterium | reverse complement strand
GCAGAAAATATTCCGCTTGATACTCTGACATTATTTATTACCTGTGATTCCCATAAAATAGATCCGCCGGTTTCACTGTCATAAACGGCAAACTGAAGTTTTGCCGTACCGTCAACATCTTGCCTATATTGTCTGTATCTGCCGTTATATCTTATTTCCGGAACTATTTGTGCCGATACATATTGGCTCAAAACTAACAATAGTAAAAAACATATAAAAAGTTTTGTAATTAGTTGCAAGTATGAGTTATATTCAACCAGTATTTTATTCATTTCTTTTTCTCCGATTTTTATAATACCATATTCCGAATATTTTACTAAAATCATATTATATTTTGCAAAATAAACATACATTCACATAATTGTATTTTCCACGAAATTATATTATAATACTATCGTTAAAGATATTACAAATATAAAAAGAATTTATTAAAAAGAAAGCAAGAAAATATTTAATAAATTCAATAAATAACAGTATAGTTGTATTGCTTACCTGTGGAAGATAATATGAAAAGGAAACATTGACCAAAAGTATATCATTAAAAAATACAACCGGCAATGAGAGCATACATTTTTTTTTAACGAATTATAATTTTTAAGTGAAATGTTTTTGAAAAAAATATAAAAAGAAATAATGATAATAAATGAGAAATAAAAGGTTATAAATATCAACTTAATATCAGCTGTTTAATAAAATAATTTTAGATGATAATTTAAGATATTCTTTCTAATCTATAAATTTTAAACTATAAATTGCGGAGCAATTTAAATGGACGATATAAAAATACGAATAAAAAATTTAAATTTATACTATACAAATTTTCATGCCATAAAAAATGTTAATATGAATATTAGAGCCAACAAAATTACGGCTTTAATAGGTCCGTCAGGTTGCGGAAAATCTACTTTACTTAGAACATTAAACAGAATTAACGATACAATAGACGGAGTTAGAATTACGGGTGAAGTTGTCATTAACGGCAAAAATATTTACAGTGAAGATGCTATTGTAGACAGAGTCAGACGAGAAGTCGGTATGGTGTTTCAAAGACCTAATCCTTTTCCGTTGTCAATTTACAATAATATTGCTTTTGGACTTGAAATAAACAGAATGGTAAAATCTAAAAAAGAGACAGATAAAATTGTTCGGGAAACTCTTGAAGATGTTCAGTTGTATGATGATTTAAAGAATAGTTTAAAAATGTCTGCTTTGAATTTATCGCTGGAACAACAACAAAGACTTTGTGTAGCAAGAGTTTTAGCCATAAAACCGCAAATAATTCTGTTAGATGAGCCATGTTCTGCACTTGATCCGAAATCTACTGCAAATATTGAAGAATTGATGCAAGAATTGAAACAAAAATATACACTTGTTATTGTTACACATAACATGCAACAAGCAGCAAGAATTTCAGATGATACTGGTTATATGTTACTTGGCAAATTAATAGAATTTGACAGAACATCAACAATATTTACTAATCCGTCTAAGAAGGAAACAGATGATTATGTTTCAGGAAGATTCGGTTAATAATATAAATGCGAATATCTGATACAATTTATGTGAATCTGCATGCAAAAATTTAGATTACGATTATAGATATAAATAATCAATTGGAGGAAAAATGAGACATTTTGATTTGGAAATGAACGATTTAAAAAAAAGACTTGTGGATATGGCAGAAATAGTTCAAGAAATGATAAAAATTTCTGTTGATATGATAGTAAAAAGGGATATAAATTTAGCTAAAGAAGTTTTTAACAGGGAAAGAGAAACTAATCTTACGGAAATAGTAGTGGATGATATTTGTTTAAAACTCATAGCTTTAAATCAGCCTGTCGGTACGGATTTGAGATTTATTACTTCAGCAATGAAAATAAACAGTGATTTGGAAAGAATGGGAGATGAGGCGGTAAATATTTGTGAGATAGGAGACAATTTATTAAAGTATCCGGATTTAAAACCTTTAATAGATATTCCTAAAATGTCAAATGCGATTATATCTATGGTTAGAGATAGTATATGTGCATTTAATACAAGTGATGCAGACCTTGCGGATACTGTGTTATCCAAAGATGATGATGTTGATGAGTTAAAAAGAACAATTATAAAAGATTTGTTAGAATTTATGACAAACACTTCGGATAAAACTATGTTGATTAGGGCAATGGATTTGATGTTTATTGCAAAAAATCTTGAAAGATTAGGTGACCATGCAACAAATATTGCAGAAGATGTAATATTTATGGTTCACGGTAAGGATATAAGACATTTAAAAAGTATTTAATAAAAAATATCGTAATTTTCTAACTTTTTAAATATTAATACTATACGGGTTCAATTTTTGTTTCAAAGAAAAATAAACCTTATTTTTGTGTTTTTAATAATAAAATAGTGTAAAGAATATATTTAAAAAATTATGTTTTGTTTGCTGTAAGAAATTGAAATTTAACAAATATATATATATAATTTAGGTTATATTTTAAATAGGGGGAAATAAGATGAATATCAAAAAAATGGTTGTTTTTGTATTGTTTTTGTTTGTAGGTATTAATTGTTTTGCAGATACGAATGTTGTTGTAGATAATATGTTAAATAGAAAGAGTGTTAGAAAATATTCTAACAAACCTGTAGAACAAGACAAAATAGATTTGATTGTAAAATCTGCAATGTCAGCTCCAAGTGCAAAGAATTTGCAACCTTGGGAATTTTTGGTTGTAACGGATAAGAACCTGTTAAAACAAATTGCAAAATATATTCCTAATGCATCTTATAGCAAAAAATCTCAGTTTGCAATAATTGTTTGTGGTGATAAAAATGTCAGTGAAAAATTTTGGATTCAGGATTGTTCTGCCGTAACGGAAAATATTTTGTTGGTAGTTGAAAGTTTAGATTTAGGAGCAGTATGGTGTGCCGTTTATCCGTATGAAGATAAAGTTGAAAAAATACAGAAACTGTTTAAGTTACCGGATAACATTGTTCCGTTAAATGTTATACCTGTCGGGTATCCTAAAAAGAAAGAAACTCCAAAACAAAAATATAATCCTAAAAAAGTTCATACAAATAGTTGGGAATAAATGTTGTATTTAATGTAAAAATACATGATGTGTGTGGAAGAAAAAATGGTACAAGAATTAAAGATTTATTACGAACAAGATGCAGATTTAAATTTGTTGAAAGGGAAAACAATAGCTATTTTGGGATATGGCAGTCAAGGCAGACCGCAAGCATTGAATTTAAGAGATTCAGGATTAAATGTTATAGTGGGGCAAAGAGCGGGTTCAATTCATTATGAAAATGCCATAAAAGACGGGTTTGAACCTGTAAGTGTCAGCGAGGCTGTTAAGAAAGCTGATTGGATACAAATGATGTTGCCGGATGAAACTCAAAAAGATATTTGGGAAACGGATATTTTACATAACTTAAAAAAAGGTACGGTCGTTTCTTTTGCTCACGGATTTAATATTACATTTAAACAAATTGTTCCGCCGAAAGATGTTGATGTTGTTATGATATCACCGAAAGGTGTAGGTCCTAAAGTTAGAAGTCGGTATCTTAATAATTACGGTGTTCCGTGTTTAATAGCAATGCAACAGGATGTTAGCGGTAAAGCAAAGGATTTGGCACTTGCTTATGCAAAAGGTATCGGAGGGACCAGAGTTGGAGTTTTAGAAACCACATTTAAAGAAGAAACAGAGTCTGATTTGTTTGGAGAACAGGTAGTTTTGTGTGGCGGAGTTATAGAGCTTATAACTGCCGCTTTTGATACTTTGGTTCAAAACGGATGCAAACCTGAAATGGCATATTTTGAATGTTTTTATGAATTGAAACTTATTACGGATTTGTTATTTGAAAGAGGTATAGCACAAACTAATTCGGCTATTTCGGATACTGCAGAGTATGGTGAATATGTTTCAGGTAAAAAAATAATTACGGAAGATACAAAAAAAGCAATGAAAGAAATTCTTGATAAAATTCAATCCGGAGAGTTTGCTAAAAGTTGGATAGCAGAAGCAAGAGCAGGTAAACCGTATTTGTTAAAATCCAGACAAGCTGTTGCTCAAAGGCAAATAGAGTCGGTTGGAAATAATTTAAGAAATATGTTGAAAAAAGAACGAAACTGTTGAAAAGTTGAAGATTGTAAGTTTTGATGATTATCATAGACTGATAATTGAAATGTTGAGAAGTTTAATGTGTAAAAAATTTGATGTGTTGGTGTGGAAATTACTTTATGTATTAATATTTTCACCATTTTTTTCTTTTTAACTTTTGTGATTTAGAAAGATTATAAGCCATAAGCAGTAAATTTTAAACTGAATTTTAAAATTGCAAGATTTTAGGTATACATTACGGAAGGATGATTTTAATGAAAAATTTTTTTTTATTTTGTTTAAAGGTTTTTGTGGTATTGGCAATATTAGCTGTTGCGGGATATTATTCTTTTAATTTTTTTATGTCGGGATTTGTTAGGGAAAAACCGGAAGTTTTGGTTCCTGATTTACAAGGTAAAACTTTGGTTGAATGTTTGGATATGCTCTCTCAATCAAAACTTGCTTTGGTAAAAGAAGGAGCAGAATTCAATCAGGATGTTCCGGAAGGAACTGTTATAAGGCAAGTTCCGCCGGCAGGTATGAATGTTAAAGAAGGTAAAATCGTTAAAATTACCGTAAGCCAGGGAGGAGAAATAGTTTATGTTCCGGATTTAAAGGGACAAACTGTCAGATCGGCAACTATTTCTTTAAGAGCATTGGGACTTATATTAGGAGAACTTACAAAGAAATATTCCATAAAATATGCGGAAGGAATAGTATTATCACAAGATCCTATTGCCGGTTCAACCATAGAAAAAGATTCTTCAATAAATGTTTTAGTTTCAAACGGTGTTCCTCAAGACGGAACGATTCTAATGCCTGATTGGTTTGGCAAGTCGGCAGAAGAAGCAAAGAATTGGGCAAAAGGTGAAAATTATGCTGTTGAAGTTATATCAGGCAATACATCTCTTGTAAATCCCGGGGAGGTATTTAAACAAAAACCTGCTTTTGATGAACAAATAACAAAAGAAACTAAAATTGTTTTTTATGTTGCCGATGAAAAGAGTTCTTTTAAACTTGATGAAAAGAAATTTGAATATGTTGTTCCCGGTGGAAAAGAAAGTAAAAGAATAAGGTTGGTTTTGAGCGATGAAAACGGAGATAGAGATATATTCAACGGAATAAGAGTTCCAAAATCAAAAATAGTTGTACCTGTGAAATTTAACGGAAAAGCAAAAGTAAAAGTTTTTATTAATAATGTTTCAATAGAAGAAAGAGATTTATAATTATGAAAAAAGTTTTAATAGCTCCATCAATATTGTCCGCAAATTTTGCAAATTTGGAGAAAGATATATCAATGATAGAGCAGGCAGGTGCGGATTGGCTTCATATAGATGTTATGGACGGACATTTTGTTCCTAATATTACAATAGGACCGGTTGTCGTAAAATCAATTAAAAAAACTACAAAAATATTTTTTGATGTACATCTTATGATAACAAATCCAGAAAAATATTGGGAAAGTTTTTATAAAGCAGGAGCAGATTTAATAGTTTTTCATAATGAAATTTTATATGACAAAAAACATTTGATAGATGAAGTAAAAAAGACGGGAATAAAAGTAGGAGTATCAATAAAACCGAAAACATCCGTTAATGCTGTTAAGGAAATTTTGCCGTTTGTAGATGTTGTTTTGATTATGACGGTTGAACCCGGTTTCGGCGGACAATCTTTTATGTATGATATGGTTGATAAAATAAAAGATTTAAGAAAAATTATAGATGATAAAAAATATAACTGTTTAATAGAAATAGATGGCGGAATAAACGACGAAACAGCTAAAATATGTGTGGATTTTGGAGCAGATGTTTTGGTTAGCGGAAGTTATATTTTTTCAGCTCAAAATCCGCAACAGGTTTTGAAAGGTTTGAAGAATATATAATGATTATGTATAAAATAAGAATATTATTTTTGATGTTTATTTTGTGTAGTTTTGTTGTTTGTGATGTTGTTTTTGGACAAGATAACAATATTGTTGAAGAAAACCCGAGCCGGATAACTCAGGAACAGGATATTCAAAAACAAAACCAGGAACAAGAAGTCCCGATGTATAATAAAGATTTGATTGTAGAAATTAAAGGACATATCGCAAAAAAAGAAATTATTGAGGCAGATGAATATTTGAATAAAGCAATAAATTCTTGCAGTCAGGGTTTATATAATGATATCAAAATAAATTATCATAAATTTTTAGAGAAATTAAATTCGTTAGATTTGACACCGGAAGAAATAGAATATTTATTAACGGATTGTGAAAATATTTTAAAGAAAATAAAACATATTAACGGTTTTGATATAAATAAAAATCATATAAATAGAGATAAAAATTTTGAAATTTCTATGGAATATGATGAAAAGATTTTAGATAAGTGGATGAAAATTTATACAACGGGAAAAGCTGCACAAGGTATCAGACTTGCTCTGGAACGAAGCGGAAAATATAAAGACATAATAACAGCTACATTAAAAGAATTTAATTTACCGCAAGAACTTCAATATCTTCCGATAGTTGAAAGTTTATTTTATAATAATACTGTTTCAAGGGCAAAAGCTGTGGGTTTGTGGCAAATAATGGCACATAGAGGGAAAGCTTTAGGATTACAAATTAATTATTGGGTAGATGAAAGAAAAGATCCCGTAAAAGCTACAAGAGCTGCCGCAAAATATCTCAGAGAACTTTTTATATTATTAAATGATTGGCATTTAGCTTTATCTGCATATAATAGAGGAGAATACGGAATTATTAGAGATATGAAGTATTCAAATTCGGCTTCTTTATTAGATATGCAACAAAGAAATGCTACTCCGAAAGAAACTCAAAATTACATTCCGCAATTTATTGTTTCCGTAAAAATTGCAAGTAATCCCGAGGAGTACGGATTTACAAATTTAAAATATCAGGAACCGTTGAAATATGATACTGTTATTATTAATAAAGTTATAGATTTAAAAGTAGTTGCCAAATGTGTAGGAGTAACGGTTGAAGAAATAAAAGAGTTAAATCCGTCAATCCTTGCATGGTGTACTCCCCACGGATATAAAAATTTTGAATTACATTTGCCGTACGGCACAAAAGAAATGTTTATAGAGAATATTTCTAAAGAAAAAGAATTAAATCCTAATCCGGGTTTTATAAAATACAAAGTCAAAAAAGGTGATTATTTAGAAAAGTTAGCGGTAAAATTCAAAACTACCGTTAAAGCAATAAAAGAAGATAATCCGAAATTAAAGAAACAAAAATATTTACAACCCAGACAAACTATTGTTATCAGACCGGGAAGAAAATATTATAAATAGTAAATTATGAGAATAGTAATAAAATTGGGTACCAGTACATTAGTAGATAAAAAAGGAATATTAAATATTTCTTATATAGATTCTTTTGCCAAAGAAATATCAAAATTAAAAAAGAGTAGAGATATGGATATTATTTTGGTAAGTTCCGGAGCAATTGGTGCGGCAATGGGATATTTGAATTTAAATAAAAGACCAAAAGAATTAAGAAAAAAACAAGCACTGGCATCAATAGGTCAACCTTTAATAATGCAAGCATATAGAAAAGCTTTTGAGATATTTAATTTAAATGTTTCCCAAATATTACTTACAAGATATGATTTTGATGACAGAAAAAGATACATAAATATTAGAAATTCAATAAATGAACTTTTAAGTATGAAAAATATTATTCCCGTAATAAACGAAAATGATACTATTGCCGTAGATGAAGTAAACTTTGGAGATAACGATACCTTAAGTGCCGTTGTAGCTCAAGAAGTTCAATCGGATAAGTTGTTTATTTTAACGGATGTTGACGGTTTTTATGACGGAGTTCCCGGAAAATCAAAAATAATTCCGAAAATTACAAAAATAACGGACGAAATTTTAGAATTGGCAAGTCCGATATCAGGTAGCGGAAAAGGCAGTGGCGGGATGCAGACTAAACTTATTGCTGCCAAAATTGCTACAAGTTCCGGAGTTACAACTTTTATTATAAACGGTAAAAAAATAAATTTAATTTCAGAAGCTATCAACGGAAAATCTGTCGGAACGGAATTTATTCCTACAAAAGTATTGTAGTCAAGAAAAAGTTGGATAGCTTTTGGCAAAAAAACTAAAGGTTGTGTTTTGATAGATACAAATGCAACGGTTGCTATAAGAAACAAAGGTAAAAGTTTATTGTCATCGGGAATATTAAGTTCTGAGGGAAATTTTAACAGAGGCGATACAATAAGTGTTGTAGTTTTAGATCCTATAGAACAACAAAATATAGAAGTGGCAAGGGGATTATCTAATTATGCTTCAGGTGATTTATTAAAAATCATAGGTAAATCAACAACACAAATAAAACAGGAGTATCCCGAAATGGTGTGTGAAGAGGTTATTCATAAAGATAATTTAGTGGTAATAAAATAGAGTAAAAAAATGAAATTAAGAGAAAAAGTTTATAAAAAGAATAAAGTTTATGTCGGAAAAGTCGTAGATTTTTGTAACGATGAAATTATTTTGCCTGACGGTAACAAAGCAACAAGAGAATATATAGACCACCCCGGAGCAGTCGCAATAATTCCTTTTGTGAATAAAACGGATATTATTTTGGTAAGGCAATACAGATACCCGGTTGATGAAATAACTTATGAAATTCCTGCAGGTAAACTTGAACCCGGTAAAAAAGAATCTTTATTAGGATGTGCAAAAAGAGAATTAAAAGAAGAAACCGGATATAAAGCAAAAACAATAAAAAAACTTATTTCTTTTTGGCCGTCAAGTGCATTTTCAAATGAAGAACTTGTTATTTATATAGCAAAAGATTTAGTTAAAGGAACAGTAAATCCTGACGATGATGAATTTATAGAAAATTTGGCGGTACCGTTTAAAAAAGCTTTACAAATGGTAAAACAGGGAAAAATAAAAGATTCAAAAACAGTAATTGCTTTACTTTACATTGCATCAAAAATATAGGTAATAACAAATATATGCAAAATCGGGAAATATCAGTTGGAGCTTTTTTATATAAAATAGAAAATAATGAAATATTATTTTTGTTAGTATATTCTAAAAGAAATGCAGAGTGGGGGTTCCCTAAGGGACATGCCAATGCGGGTGAAACCGAACAGGAAACGGCAAAAAGAGAAATTAAAGAAGAAACCGGCATTACGGATATAGAGTTTAAAAAAGGTTTTCGTTGTATAGATACATATAAAATTAAAGGGACTTTAGAGTTTACAAAAAATAGAATAATTGATAAAATTGTGGTATACTATATTGCAGGGGCAGATTCCGATTTCGTTGGTTGTTGTGATGATGAAATTAGCAGAGGGGAATGGTTGGATTTTAAGCAGGCGGTTAGTTGCTTAAAATATCCTAACCAAAAAAGTTTATTGGAAAAAGCTTATAAATTTATTAAGGAGGAAAAACAATGAATCCTGTATTGAATAAAAAAACATTTAGTAATTTGTCTTATGAAAAAGAAGTAATGACTCTAAACGGAGTAGTAAATAAAAGTTTTATTTTGTGGTTAATACTTGCAGTTGGTGCATATTTTGGGTGGGCATATCCGGCTGTTACCACTCCGTTATTAATACCGGCCATGTTGATTGCATTAGTTTTGTCAATTATAGTAGTCTTTAAAAAAACTACGGTACCGGTGCTTTCTCCTATTTATGCTTTTTGTGAAGGTTTAGTTTTGGGAACCATTACTTTGGTTTTTGAAAAAAGTTATCCGGGTATAGCTTTTAATGCAATATTTCTAACGATAACGGTTTTGTTTTGTATGTTAGCGGCTTATAAAGCGGGATTTATAAAGGCAACAGGAAAATTTCGATTGATAGTAGCTGTTTCAACCATAGCGATATTTTTGTTGTATGTTATTGAATTGATACTGTCTTTGTGTGGAGTAACGGGATTTACTTTTATTACGGCTTCTACTCCGTTAGGAATTGCATTTAGTGTTTTTGTAGTTATAATTGCATCTCTTAATTTGATAATAGATTTTGATATGATAGAGCAAGGTGTTAGTGTCGGTGCACCAAAATATATGGAATGGTACGGAGCATTTGCTTTGATGATTACAATAGTATGGCTGTATTTAGAAATTTTAAGACTTTTGAGTAAAATAAGAAACTAAAAATGGCTATAGACTTATCCAAATCCGTATTTTTTAGATCGGAAATAAAACCGGAGTTGCTACCGCAGTGCATAAGTGAAGTTGCTTTTGTAGGAAGATCTAATGTCGGAAAAAGTTCTGTGATAAATTCTATTTGTAAAACTAAAAATCTTGCAAGAACTTCAAAAACTCCCGGGAGGACAAGAGCAATAAATGTATTTACTGCTTCTAAAGGCAGATGGATTGTAGATTTGCCGGGATATGGTTTTGCCAGAGTTAGTGACAAAGAAAAAGAAGTTTGGAAAGAAATGATAGAAAAATATATAACATCCAGAAAGACATTGAAAATGCTATATATTCTTATAGATTCTTTTGTGGGACCTACGGAACTTGATTTTATGATGATGGATTGGGTAAGGAAATTAAATATTCCGTTTAAAATAATTTCAAATAAGACAGATAAGGTCAGTAATTTGAATTTGGATTTATTAAAATGTAAAATGAGTGAAGTATGTAATATATCAAAGGATGATATATATTGTGTAAGTGCAAAAAAACAAATGGGTTTTGGAAATCTTATAAACGATATAGGTAATTTGTTGTTAAAATAAAAGGAGGAAATAAAATGAAAAAAGTAGTTTTAAGTTTGGTGGCAGTAATGATGTTAGCTGTAGCAAGTGCTCAAGCTCAAGTTTTTAAACTATCTTTGTGGGATTCAATCTGTGTTCCTAACGGGGATTATACCGTTGGTTTTGAATTGGGTATCGGTTCAAGAACAAAAGCAGTAGATGGTGTACAATTTGGTATAATTTATTCACGAGCAGACAAAATGAGAGGTGCTCAACTTGGAATTGTAAACAAAACCGATGAAGGTAAAGGTTTACAATGGGGACCTGTTAACATGGCAAAAGAAATGACCGGACTTCAACTTGGTGCTGTTAACATAACAAAAGGTGATGTTACCGGTGTTCAATGCGGATGGGTAAACTATGCAGAGAATGCAACCGGTCTTCAGTTTGGTATTGTTAACTATACACAAACAATGAAAGGTGTTCAACTCGGTGTTGTTAACATAATTAAAGAAAATAAATCATTTTTACCTGTATTTGTAATATTTAACTTCTGTTTTTAATTTAAGTGAAAAATATTATAGTAACTGTAATAGTAGGTTTTATTACAGGTTTAGTTATATCAGGAATTTTATTTGATGTAATTAAATATATCGGAAAATCTTTCAATAGAGTACATATAGCTTGGAATATTTCAAAAGCCGAGAAATTTTATTCTAACGAAAGATTTTCCGATTCCATAAGTCTGTATAATGAAGTTATTCCTAAAATAGCTCCTTTAAATAAATTGTTATTGGCAAAAACAAAAAATAACTTAGCTTTAGCTATGATTAACAAAGCAAAAAAAGATTTAGCTGATAATGTTTGTTCCCAAGAGGATTTTTCTATTCAAGTCAAATCAATTTCTCAAATATTAGCTGAAGCATATAATTTGGCTATTGAAACAAAAAATCAAAAACTTATATCTGAATTAGAACAAAACAGAAAAAATATAACAATACAAACGGTTGATAAATGAAAAATTTTTTGATAATATATTTACCTACCGTTTAGGTAGATAAAATAATTTGTTTGTTTGAAAATATCGGATATATAATAAATTTATGAGTTATAAAAAGTATAAAGATTTAGCTCCTCAAGAAACAATAAAGAAAATAAAAAACATTTTGAAAAAACTTGATATAGAAGTTAAAAAAAGTTCTTTTCGTTCAACAAATAGTTTGTATTCCATGAGATTAACTGTTCCGGATGTCGGTTGGGGAGTCAACGGAAAAGGAACAACAAAACTGTTTTGTGAAGCTTCTGCTTATGGCGAATTTATGGAAAGGCTACAAAATTTAAGTTTTATGGATGACTTTTTTGTATCTGATATATTATTTAATACATTTTCAAAAAAATCATATAAAAAATCTTTTTTTAATGATTCAAAATCCATAAATATAAAAGATATTCTTAAAACACTGCCTGATTTAAAATCCGATATGGCTTTATCTTTTTATGATTCGGATAAAATTTTCCCAAAAAAAGAATCGGATCTTATTAAGACTTGGGTAAAACTTAACGGTAGTTCAAAATTTGATTGTATTCCGTTTTATAGTGTGACAAAAAGAAAGATTGTTTATTTGCCGATATATATTCTTACGGAGTTAGGACATAGTAACGGACTTGCTTCGGGAAATACTTTTGAAGAGGCAATGTGTCAGGGATTATCTGAAATACTTGAAAGGTATGCTCAAGAAAAAATATTGGTTAATGATTTAACTCCGCCACAAATACCAAAATCTTACATAAATAAAATATGTCCCGAACTTGTTAATACAATATATGAAATAGAGAAAAAAGGAGACTTTAAAGTTCTTGTTTATGATTGTAGTTTAGGAAAAAATTTACCGGTTGTAGGTACAATTTTAATAAATCAAAAAAAACACGAATATAGTGTAAAATTCGGAGCACATCCGCAATTTGCAATTGCATTGGAAAGGTGTCTTACGGAACTTGTACAAGGCAGAAAATTTGATAGCAGTTATCCTTTTACAAAATGGACAAAACATAATGAGAAAATCAGTAAGACTCATTATAATTTATCTACAATGACAAGAAAAAATTTAGGTAGTGTTTCAAATTCATTGTTTTATACTAAATCTTCATGGAATTTTGTTGAATGGAAAAATCAGAAAAATTTTAGTAATAAAGCCGGAGTAAAAGAATTAATAAATATTTGTCTTAAATTGTCACAAGATATATATATTAGAGATAACAGTTATTTGGGGTTTCCTGCATATAGAATATATGTTCCGAAAATATCTTCTGTTCACGGAACAGATTTTTTAGGCAAAACTGCATTTGAACACAAAGTATCTTTTGACACGATTGTAAACTTACCTGAAAATGTAGATTCTTTATCCGTTAAAAAAATAAAAGAATTAATAAAGTTTTTATCAAATGATCATAAAAATACCGAAAGAGAAATAAAAGAAAATGTATTGCTGGCAGTGTTATATCTTGAATTAAATGATATAAAATCCGCACTTAATGAGCTTTATAAAGAAGTTGCACCTACAGATTACTTAAAGTGTATCATTAGAGAATTAGAACTTAGATTGGATGGTACTATGCAAGGAGACAGAGACTATATGCTTAGTTTGTTTTTTGGAAAATATGCACAAAAATATGTTGCTTCAAATTGGAGAGGAAAGAATATTTTAAAGAATATTTTATTTCCGTTTAAACTTAATAATATTGATTATAAAAAGAAAAAACAAGAAAGAATAAAAGCTGTTTTTTCTCTGTATAATAAGATAGAAAAAATAATGGATAAATCCGATATAAAACAAGAAAATTTAAAATATTTAACGGATAATTTATAATTTAATTTATAGTTGTTAGTACTAAAAAAAATATAGTTTTTTATATAAAATTTCATGTTTAAAATAACCTGTTATTAAATTGAATATTACATTTTAAGTTTTTTTGCGGATATTACTAAAATAATAAATATTAATTTTTTACTGTTGTAATTTTATTAAT
>ONUQ01000199.1 GCA_900321055.1 uncultured Elusimicrobia bacterium | reverse complement strand
CAGAATATGCACTATCATGAGCAACTATTATATTATATTTTTTAGCAAAATTTACAAGTTTTATATAAAATTCTTTTGGAGCAATTGATGCTGTAGGATTGTTAGGATAATTTACAAAAATTATTTTTGCTCTTTTAGCGACATCTTCAGGAATTGCATCTAAATTCGGTAAAAATCCGTTTTTTTCAAGTAATGGCATAAAATAAGGTTGCCCGTCCGTAAAAATTGTTCCTGTATTATAAACAGGATATCCCGGTTCAGGTATTAGAACTGCATCACCGGGATTAACAAAAGCCAAATGCATGTGCCCTATTCCTTCTTTTGAACCTATTAAAGCACAAACTTCATTTTCAGGATTTAAAGAAACATTAAATCTTGCTTTATACCAGTCGGCTACTGCTTTTCTGAAAGAAAGCATACCTGAACCAAAAGGATATTGATGATTTTTAGGGTTTTCTAATGCTTTTTGTGCTGATTTTACTATATGTTCCGGTGTGGGCATATCCGGATCTCCAACACCCAACGATATAATATCCGCACCTCTATCTATTGCTTCTTTTTTCTTTCTATCTATTTCAATAAAAAGATAAGGCGGTAACTTCTGTAATTTTTCATTTGTTGTTATTTTCATTTTTTATACCATCCTTTGTAATAATATTTATAAATCAACTTTAACAGTTCCCGTAAATGCCACTATTGCAGGACCTTCAAGAAAAACATTTGATATATTATTATTATCAATACTACAAGAAACATAAAGATTATCTTTACCTCTTGTAATAACATGCACGGGTGATTTAGCCTTATTTAATATAACCGAGATTATGGAAGAAGCTGTTACTCCCGTTCCGCAAGCCAAAGTTTCTCCTTCAACTCCTCTTTCATAAGTTCTTACAAATAAAGTATTATTTTCTTTATCTGCTTTAACAAAATTTACATTTGTTCCTTCCGGTTGATAATGTTTATGAAATCTGATAATATTGCCATATTTTTGAATATCAACTTTTTCTAAATCGTCAACATACACTACCGCATGAGGAACCCCGGTATTTAACGAGGAAACTTTATATTTCTTATTTTCAATATCTATTTCTTCTTCAAGCACTAAATCTTTTGGATTATATAAAGCAAGATTAACAACAGTATCGGATTTTATTTCTGCCGTTATAAGTCCTGCATCTGTTTCAAATTTCATATTTTTGCCACAAACTCCAAGTTTATAAGCAAACATTGAAATAGACCTTCCGCCATTACCACACATACTTGCATAAGAACCGTCCGAATTATAATATCTCATTCTAAAATCTGCTTTAGTAGAATTTTCTAACAAAATAAGACCATCACCACCTATACAGTATCTTCTATCACATAATTTTTTTGCAAGTACAGGAAAATCTTTTTCTAAAATGATATTTTTTCTGTTATCTATTAAAACAAAATCGTTTCCTGCAGCCGTTAATTTATAAAATTCTATACTTTTCATTTTTTATTTACTCCATAAATATAAAAAAAGGGACTAAAAAGATAAAACATTTTATCTTTTAAGCCCCTTTGCTTATAAATATTAAATTTGTAATATGTTATTACTTTTTATATTTTTTGTCAATAAAAAAGTTATTATATTTCCTTAGACATCAAATCTTGTATTGTTTCAGCTTTCCTTATTACGGTAACTTTTGATCCGTCAACAAGCAACTCAGCACCTCTTGGTCTGGAGTTATATTGGCTTGCCATTGCTCTACCATAAGCTCCGGCTGATTCAATAGCAATATATTCTTCTTTTTCTATAATAGGAAAACTCCTGTCTTTTGCAATATAATCCCCTGTTTCGCATATTGGTCCGACAATATCTGCAATTTGTCTGTTTTTTGATGTTTTCTTTACAGGCAAAATATTATGATATGAATCATATAATGCAGGTCTAATCAAATCATTCATTGCAACATTCGTGATGATAAAATTCTTAGAACCTGTAGTCTTTCTATATATAACCTGCCCTAATAATATACCTGCATCCCCTACAATAGACCTTCCGGGTTCAACAATTATAGTTTTGTTTTTATATTTTGAATATATAGACATAACGGCTTTTCTTAAATTTAACGGATGTTGAGGTTTATCGGTATCTGTATATTTTATCCCAAGACCGCCACCAATATCTATATATTTTATATTTATTTTATTTTCTTCTAATTTATCAATAAGTTTTGATATTTTTTCTGCTGCAAGTTTATAAGGAGTAATATCTAATAATTGTGAACCTATATGACTATCTATTCCAACAATTTCTATATTTTTCATCTTATTTGCTTTCATATAAAGTTCAAATGCATCTTCATACATAATACCGAATTTACTGCCAAATTTTCCTGTAGTAATATGTTTATGTGTGTGTGGATCTACATTCGGATTAACTCTAAAAGAAATTCTTGCTTTTGTCTTTAGTTTTTGAGCTGTTTTATTTATTTGTTGAACTTCTTCAAAAGATTCTACATTGAACATTAGTATATTACTTTTTAATGCAAATTCAATTTCTGATGAAGTCTTTCCTACTCCGGAATAAACTATTTTTTGAGAAGAAATTCCGGCTTTTAAAACTCTATAAAGTTCTCCACCGGAAACAACATCTGCTCCGGCTCCTAAATTTGCCAAAATTTTTAATATACCGTGATTAGAATTTGCCTTAACTGCATAGCAAATTATACTATCAATGCTTTTAAAACTTTTTTTATATAAATTAAAATTTGATTCTATTTTTCCTTTTGAATAAACATAAAGCGGAGTATCATACTTTTTTGCAAGTTTTAAAAGAGATACTTTTTCCATAAACAACTCATTCTTTATATATTTTAACATTTTTAATTAATTCCCCCGTTAATATTCAAATTTTTCAGCTGTACAACAATCAAGAAACTAAACTCTACCAATAATTTTTTTTAAATTATCTGTTTTTTTATTTGGTTAGAATTATATTTTCATATAATTATAATAAAAAATAAAAAAAATGAAAAACAACAACAAGAAAAAAACAATAATAAAAGATAAAATGAAATTTTTATGCAATGATACTATTTTGTTATTGCTATAATATTTTGCCTTTATAAAAAAAATTTGATATAATGTCCCACTAAAGTATAATTTAATTATCAAATTATTCTGTAAATAGAATAGAAAGAGGAAAAAAATGACAAAGAGAACTTTTCAACCAAACAAAGAAAGAAGAAAAAAGAAAATCGGTTTTAGAGCAAGAATGGCAACAGCCGGCGGAAGAAAGGTATTAAGTGCCAGAAGGAAAAAAGGTAGAGCAACTCTTTCAGCATAAAATGCTTAGTAGCAGTAAAGGTTTTTCTTTTTGTTATATTGAAAAATTACATTCTTCTGCGGATTTTAATAAGGTTTTAAAGAACGGTAAAAGACTTAAAACGGTTTTTGTTAGTATTTGTGTATTAAAAAGAAAAGATAATAACGAAATTAGAAGATTAGGTTTAATAACATCAAAGAAAGTTGGAAGTGCCGTTTGCAGAAATAGAGCAAAAAGAAGATTAAGAGAAATCTTTAGAACAAATAAACATAAGCTGACACCGGGTTTAGATATAATATTTATATTAAAACCTCAAATTACATCTATAGGGTACAGCAAACTAAAGACCGCTGTTTTAGATTGTTTAAAAAGTGCAGGATTTTATAGTAATATATAATTTAGTATGAAATGTATTTTACTTTTTCTTATTAGAATATATAGAAGAATATCGTCGCTTACCCCTCCGGTGTGTAGGTTTTATCCTACATGTTCTGCTTATGCTTATGAAGCAATAGAAAGATTTGGAGTGTTTAAAGGATTGTTTTTGTCAATTAAAAGGATATTAAAATGTCATCCTTTTTGTGAGGGCGGATACGATCCTGTTCCAAAAGAATAAAGTATAAGTATAGGTAGGTATAAAAATGCAAAAAAATATGCTTCAGTTTGTACTGTG
>ONUQ01000202.1 GCA_900321055.1 uncultured Elusimicrobia bacterium | reverse complement strand
TTCTTTTTTTTCTTTTTCTTTTTCTTTTTCTTTTTCTAAATAGGCTTCAATCAAAAAACTACATGAGGATGTAATAAAATCTCTGCCCAAATCACATTCTATCATTAAATCACATAATCTCAAAATAATGCTTTTTATAACTTCATTTTTTTCTTCTTTTTTTTTTCCTTTTTTGCTTTTTTCTTTTAATAATATATCACACAAATCAATCCAAAAACTCATGTCATAAAAGTATCCAATCTTTTTTTGTATTATATTTGTATATACATCCCATAAAGCCCAATTTTCTCTTTCTTCTCCTATATAATTTTTAATTTTTTCTTTCTCCTCAACTCTTTTTTCAAAGTATTTAGTGCTTGTAGTTAATTGTATAATTTGTACTATATTTTCTTCACTCATATCTTCTTTTTTTAAAAGTAATAATGTTTTATAAATTAAATCTCCTAATATATCAAAAAATTCTTTTTTTAATAAAATAGTATTATGTTTATTTTGGTGTAATAAAAAAATAAAATGTTTTCTTCCAATACTTGTATTTAAAAGTGTTTGGATATCTTTTTTGCATGATTGTTCTAGTACACTTTTTTTGCCGATGTCCATTTGACTTTCATCTGATTGGAATATTTTAGTCATAAATTCATTTATAAAATCTTTTATAAACTTCTTCATTTTCTCAATTTCCTTTTCCTTTATTTCATCTTTCTTAAGTCCCTCTTTATCAATTTTTTCAAAGTTTATTAAAGAAATTAGCTTTTCTCTTCTGAGTATTTTATAATCCTTCTTGTTCTTTTCTTCGATGGTTTTGATATTAGTAATCCTTTTATTTTCTTTTTGTTTTTTTAATTGTTCAGTTTTTTCTGGTATTAAATATATATCAAAATTTTTACTTTTAAAAATATTATTATTTTTAATGACACTATTTATTCCTTCAATATTTTCAACAATTCTAGAATTATTTTGGTCTATATTATCTTTATTAGCCTTTAAAAAGTCTGGTTTTATTTTGTATGTTTCTTTAACTTCATATTGTTTAACAAATGTTTCAAATGTTTCATTAGTTTTATTATAGAATTCAATTTTATTCATAAAATATTTGTTATATTGTTTGAATTCTTCTTTCATAAAATAGGTAATAAAGCAATCGATTATTTGACTATCTATTACTTGTGAATAGAAATCCTTTTCTTTTTCTTCAATCCCTTCCAAAAAAAGAGTTCTATTAAATGCAATATTATTGTCTACCAAGCCTAAATATTTATTTATATTATGGAACATTTGAGCAAATATTTCAATAAAACAATCTCTAATTTCTAAATTAATATTAATTTTTTCCTCTCCTTCAACAGGTTCTTTAACTTTTTGTTTAATTCCATCAAGTTTTTCTTTTAGGTCATATTTTAAAATAGATTTTAAAAGAGCAGAATAATATGAGATATTTTCATTAACCGTTAATCCGTGTTTGTAAGGACATATAGAGCTCTTTCCTTTTTCTTGTAAAAATATCAAATACTTTATTTCTTCATCTTCATTCATTTCATCTATTTCTAATACAATATCTAGAAGAGCTACATCAATGCCAATAATGTAAGGTAAAAATGCTGTTGCAGCAGTAGTCGTGTCAAATTTTATTATAGGTATATATACATGTACCCAATTAACTGGGTATAATAATTCCTTAAAATAATATGTAACTCTATTTAATCGTGCAATATCATCATCTACAAATATTAATCTTTGTTCAAAAAGTAACATACTAAAAATTTCAATGATATTATCACTACTGAATAATTCGAATAATTCATAAAGATTATCCTTAGCTTTAAAAGCATCTAAATTAGGGTTAGTTAATTTTATCTGTTGCTTTGATGGATCAGTGTGTGGAATATAAAAAGCGACATTACTTTCGATATCAGGAATTGGAACAGAATTGATTAAATACTTTATCAAATAGATCAATTTAGATTCCTCTTTTAAAAGATCCTTATTTTGAATCAATAATTGATATATACATTCGAGACATGCTTCCATTTGTTTTTCATACCCATATTTTGAAATTAGACAAATACAGC
>ONUQ01000205.1 GCA_900321055.1 uncultured Elusimicrobia bacterium | reverse complement strand
AAGAGCAAATTATTGAAGGAATTAATGACCAACAAAATCAAGAACAAACGGAACAGGAACAAAATTCTGCAGATACTGCCGAACAAAACAATCAGGAAGAACAACAGGAACAAACAGAGCAAGTTTCTGAAGAAATTGAAGACCAACAAAATCAAGAACAAACGGAACAGGAACAATCGGAACAGGAGCAAATTTCTGCAGATACTGCCGAACAAAACAATCAGGAAGAACAACAGGAACAAGTAGAGCAAATTTCTGAAGAAATTGAAGACCAACAAGTTCAGGAACAAATGGATAAGGAACAAGCAGAGCAGGAACAAAATTTTGCAGATAATACCGAACAAAACAATCAGGAAGAACAAACGGAATATAAAGAATAAAGAAGATTGTAAAAAATATTTGAATGATTTAGCTGATTATCCACCCTTAAATCTTTTAACGGTTATCAGCTTTTATCATATTTATATGTTATTTAAGATTGTTTATTTCGTACAATTGTTTATGTAATAATATTCCAACATATACACATACTTTAATTTCAAGTGAATTTTTTGTAAAATCATTTATTATGATTAAAACAAATTATAAATTATATTCGGATTGTGTAAATTTTCCTTTAGATAGACCATGCATTTATCAGAAAGAAAAAGGTGCTGTTTGTAGCTCTTGTAAAAAATATGTTTCTGTTAATGCCAAATCTAAACAAATAAGAATTTTAATTGTTAAGTTGGGAGCGATGGGAGATGTTTTAAGAACGACATTTATATTGAAAGGGTTAAAAGAAAAATATAAAAATTCTACAATAGATTGGTTAGTAGAAAAGAAAAATACGGATGTTTTAACAGGTAATAAGTACATAGATACCATTATTCCCAATGATTCTGAAGTTTATAAATTTTTGATGACTCATAAATATGATATAGTTATAAATTTAGATTTATCCCCGGAAAGTTTATCTTTTACAAATTTAGTTTTTGCAAACAAAAAAGTAGGCTACTATCTTGATAATTCAAGAAAAATAGTCGGCTCAAATTCTTTTGCAAAAAAATGGTTGCTTACAAGTGCTTATGATTGTTTAAAAAAAGAAAACAGACAAACATATCAATATTGGATGGCAAATATATGTGAACTTAAAAAAGATGATTATGAAATTGTAGTTCCTATATCTAAACAAGCAAAAGAAAAATCAAAACGGTTTATATCTTCATTAAAATTAAATAATTCAAAAATTATCGGGATAAATCCCGGTGCGGGAAAAAGATGGATTATGAAAAAATGGAGAATAGAAAAATATATAAAACTTATAAAAACATTATCATCTAAAGGGTACAATATTTTGTTGCTTGGCGGAAAAGATGATGAAGAAGAAATAAAAACAATTCTTAAACAAAAAATTAAAAATGTATATTCTACGGGAACGGATAATTCCGTACAAGAATTTTTTGCCATGGCAGATTTATGTGATTTGGTTGTTTGCGGTGATACAATGGCAATGCATGCCGCATTAGGACTTAAAAAAAATGTTGTTGCAATTTTCGGACCTACTTCATACAACGAAATTGAAATGTATGACAGAGGAATAAAAATTGTATCTTTGGAATGTAACTGTTGTTACAGACCTGATTGTAATAAAAAAATTAAATGTATGGATAAAGTTTCGGTAGAAAATGTTTTGGATGCAATACAAACTTACATTTACTAGGAGATAAAATGGATACTTTAGCAGTTGTTTGCACATATAACGAGGCAACAAATATAAAAACAGTTATTAATGACATATTAAATTGCGGGCTTGATGATATAGAAGTATTAATTGCCGATGATGTTTCTCCCGATGGGACATACAAAATCGTAGAAGAAATTGCAAAAGAAAATCCAAAAGTTCATCTTCTTTTAAGAAAAGAAAAAAGAGGAAGAGGATATGCCGGAATTGATGCTTTCAAGTGGGGACTGGAGCATGGAGCAAAATATATTGTAGAACTGGATGGTGATGGTTCGCATAACCCAAAATATATAAAATATTTTAGAGAAACAATAAATACTTGTGATGTTGTTATCGGTTCAAGATTTGTAGAAGGCGGTACAGATACACAAAGAGGTTTTTTAAGGCAAGCCGTTAGCGGTTTTGCAAGAAGATATTTGAAATTTATGGTTGGTGCAAAAATTGCAGATCCGACTTCAGGATATAGAATGTTTAAAAGAGAAGTGGTTGAACAATTTATTGATAAATTAAAAGCAGAAGATCCTTTTATAGTTACGGAAATGCTTTATTATACAAGCAAACAAAATGTAAACATAAAAGAGTATCCTATAGATTTTCTTGAAAGAGTTTCGGGAGAATCTAAACTAAAACCGACAACTTTATTCAAGTATCTTTATAAGGTTGTAAAGTTAAGAGTTTCCGATAACTAAAAAAATAAGAGAATAAGAATATAGTAAAATAAATAGAAGTTTAAATATTTGATTT
>ONUQ01000207.1 GCA_900321055.1 uncultured Elusimicrobia bacterium | reverse complement strand
TGGAAGAAAAGAATCAGGTAAAGAAGCAATTACGGTATTGGAAATAGATGGTGAGGTTTCTAATGAAGTAATTTCCAAGTTTTCTAAAATTGAAGGTGTAGTTAAAGTTAAAAGTGTTGTATTGTAAGCAGAGTCAATATACGAAAAATTAAACAGTTAAAAAGTTGAATAGTTGAAAGTTTGGCTATTCAACTTTTTTCTTATAGATGTTATGATAAATCAAATAAAACAATTTATAAATAAACATTTTACATTTACGGTATTGATAATTTTTGCTGTTGTTATTTTCTCTTTATACGGAAAAAATTTGTTTTTTGATTGGACATATTATGATGACGATGTTTTAATTTTGGATAAGCAAGAATATTTGTCTTTTTCAAATATTGAAAAAATATTTTCTGATACCGTTTTTGGTCAAGGAAATGATAAGTTTTGCAGACCGATTTTAAATTTAACATTTCTTATAGAAAAATATGTTTATGGAATGTTACCATTTTACAAATATATTGTTACATTTGTTTGCAGTTTTTTTAATATTTGTTTTTTTATCGCAACGGTATGACTCTAAAAAAACTTTTCTGCTATGTTTGTTGTTTGCTTGTCATCCGTCTGTTGTTCAAGCTGTATCATGGATACCGGGCAGAAATGATTCTTTATTAACCTTATTTATAGTATTATCTTTTTATTTTATAAAAAAATATATTGATACAAATAAATTATTTTTTTTGTTTATACATTTGTCTTGTTTTTGCTTATCTTTATTAACAAAAGAAACAGCAATAGTTGTTCCTGTATTTTATTTGTTTTTTTTATATTTGAAAAATATAAAAATAAAAAAAATTGCACTGCTTATTTTTATTTGGATAATCATAATTTTAATATATTTTTTATACAGACATTATGTTTTAAGTTATCAGGAATATTCTTTAACAATTTATGAATTATTAAAAAATTTCTGCATTTCATTTCTCGCTATAACAAAGTATATATCAAATATATTTTTCCCTATAAAATTATCTGTATTTTCGATATTGTTAGAATTGAATTATTTGTTGTGTATATCAGGTATACTTGTTTTTATTTTTGTTTTTTTACAATTTAAAAGGTATAATTTAAAAGTTGTTATATTTGGTTTTTGTTGGTTTTTTCTTTTCATATTTCCAACTTTTTTAATATCCGATAACCAATTTTATGATCATAGAATATATTTGGCTTTAATTGGAATATTGATGGTTTTGTTAGAGTTGATAAATAAAAGTAACAATACTTTTAACAAAAAAAATATTATAGTATTTAGTTTAATATTTATATGTTTTTGTTTTATAACTTATTCTTATGAATTGAAATTTAAGAATAAAGAAGTTTTTTGGGTAAATGCTTATTTAGATTCTCCAAAATCAGATGTTGCTTGTGCAATGCTTGCCGGTTTATTTTTAGAAAATAAAAACTATAAGAAAGCCGAAGAAAAATATTTAGAGGCAATAAAATTAAAAGCGGATTCAAAACACTATGTAAATTTATCAAGTGTATACATTAAAACTAAACAGTTTGATATTGCTGAAAATTGTTTGATAAAAGCTTTATCTTTAGATAAATATAATCCTAATGTATATTATAACTTAGCTTTAATATATAAAATAAAAAAAGACAAACAAAAATATGAAGAAATGAAAAAATTATATGTTATGGTTTACAATAATACCAATAAATTTAGTAAAATAGAAAGAGAGGATATTTAATTTATGAAACAAATTGCATTTTTGTTATCAACACTTTTTTATGTAGGTTATTTTCCAAAAATTCCCGGCACAATAGGTTCGTTGGTAAGTTTACCGATAATTTTTTATATATGTTATAAGTTTGGTTTTATCGGACTTTTAGCTACAATAATAATTAGTTTTATTGTTGCTATGGTATCAGTTAAGGAAGTTTTAAAATATACGAAACATGATCCGAGTTTTGTAGTGATAGATGAATTTATAGGACAAGCGGTAACTTTTTTATT
>ONUQ01000210.1 GCA_900321055.1 uncultured Elusimicrobia bacterium | reverse complement strand
AAATCTTTAAAAACAATTTTGGCTCTTGTAAGTCTGTCCGGTTTTAAATCTTGTGCCAACATACTTTTAGAAACATCTATTGCAACAACTATATCACTGGATAACGATTTAGCTTCTATTTTTTTAATTCCCCACTTAGGTCTTGCTAAAGCAATAACAACAAATACCAGTGCTAAAATAAATATAACATTTTTTATAAATATTTTTATAAAGTCTACATTTAATAAATTAGGCCATAAAGCAGAATTCGTAAAATTATTTATAGTTCTTTTAGATAATTTAAAAGAAACCAAAAACATTATAAATACAACTAAAACCAATATTAAGAATAATAAATTGTTCAAATTTTCAAACATATATTACGGCAACCTTTTTAATATTGTAATTTTCAGTAAAAAACCTAAAATCAAAATCAAAAATGCAGGGAATAAAACTTTTTGATACTGCTCGTTATAATTAACCGATTTTGTGTATTCTACCGTTGTTTTTTCAAGTTTATCTATATCGGAAAAAGCTTCAGATAAATCTTTAGATGTTTGTGCTAAAAAATATTCTCCATCCGTTTTTGCGGCAATTTCTTTAAGTAAAGTTTCATCTAAATCGTTACCTTGTGCCTGAACTTTCCTTTTTCCCCAAAACAAATCTTCAACTTCATAATAATCCTGAGCACTGCCAACACCAACCGTATAAATTTTTATATTATTATCTTTTGCTAATTGAGCTGCCGTAACAGGACTAATATCTCCTCTGTTATTGGCACCATCGGTAAGCAACACAATAATTTTACTTTTACTATCAACTTTTGAAAGTCTGTTCACTGCAGTTGCAAGTGCATCTCCTATTGCGGTTCCATCGGTTTTTGTCATTCTTGTCTTTATAATATCAATAAAATTAACCAAAGCATCTTTATCCAGAGTTAAAGGACACTGTGTAAAAGCAACTTCACTAAACACTACTATCCCCATTCTGTCATTTACTCTTTTTAAAACAAATTCTTTTGCCCTGTCTTTGGCATTTTGTATTCTTGAAACATTAACCGTAGGATCCACCGCTTCCATACTCGTAGAAGTATCTACAACAAGCATAATATCTATACCGTTAGCCAGAAAATTTTCATATTTTGAAGAACTCTGCGGTCTTGCAAGAGCAACTATTATCAAACATATTCCTAACAATATCAATATATTCGGGATTATTAAAAGTTTCGTTCTTGTTCCGGTTACTTTACCAAAAAAAGATAAACTTGAAAATTTTAATAAACTCTTCTTATAATACTTTTCTTTTAAAAAGAAAAGTATCAAAATTATCGGTATTAAAGATAATAGATATACATATAAAAATCTCATAATTCTTCTACAAATTTTTTTGCCGTATTAAAATCTTTTTCTATATCCTCTTGAGTAGGAATAAGTTTTGCAAATTTAACAAAATCACAATTTAATAAATAATTTTTCAATTCTCTGTTATGTTCCGGTGTAACTTTATTTTTTAACATTGAATAAAGCTCTGCGGTAGTTTTTTCCATACCGTCAATAGAATATGTTCTTGAAATATAAAATCTTATAATATCGGACAGCTTATCATAATATTCTTTTATATAACCTTTTTGAATTAAATCAAGTGCCATTAAATCATTAAGTTGTTTTAAAGCATATTCTTTAGGAGGTATTGCCTGTATAATTTCTTCCTGTATAGGCTTTCTGTTTCTTTTCTTAATATACTTATATGCTAAGTATATTATAACCATCAATAATATTATTGCCAAAACAAAATATAAATACCATAACAGACTATGATTAAATTTTACTATTCCTTTGATATCCAAAACATCTTGAGACGGTTCTTGCGGATTTAAAACACTTTTTATTTCCACGGGAACTGCATTCGTTTTTACAAATTTCTGCTGATTTTCGTATTCATATTGAAGTTCAACAGACAACAATTCTGTTTTCCCTGACTTATATACCGACAAAATAAAATTTACGGAATTATCCTGTGCAGATTGAACATCCAATAACTCAAAATCACCAAAATTTAATTCCTGTAATTTTGATTTATCTAATGAATCTACGGTTAATCCGTCCGCTTTTATATTGAGAACAACTTTATCACCAACAGTAATATTGTCTTGTGGTGATAAAGATTGTTCAAAAGCATACACATTAACCGCTAACAACAGCAACAAATAAAGTATTGATATTATTTTTTTACTGAAAAACATTTTACTTTACTTCTTATTCTCTAAAACCTCTGCTGAATACTTTCTTCTTACCAACTTCTTCAGCTTTTTTTTCTACTGCTTTGTTTCCTGCCACATTGTCCTTTGATTCTTTAAGATTATCTTGCTTATTATCTTTTTTATCTTCTTT
>ONUQ01000211.1 GCA_900321055.1 uncultured Elusimicrobia bacterium | reverse complement strand
TAAAAGTCACTCCGTCAGTTATAGTTGTTTTACCTTCATTATATATCGCTCCACCACTACTATTAGTTGATTTATTATTTACAAATGTTGATGAAACTATTTTTAAATCTCCGTCACTATAAATATAAAATACTCCTCCTTTTTCATTGGTTGTAACATCTTTATATTCCTTATTTTCTACCGTAACTTGACCATGTATTTTTTGATTTTCTGCCAACACAACTCCCGACAACAACCAAATATAACAAACTACGACCAAGACCAACATAAAAAATTTTTTCATTTTTTCTCCTTTTGTTTTACATTTTATTTTATTCTAATTATTTTCTCTGCTTATTTTTTTCAAATATTATTCCGATCCGAAATGCGAATTTCAAACTAACAAATATCCGTTTCCAAATATTGTCAGTTGTGTTCCGCCTAACTGATCTAAATATTCTATTATTTCTTCTTTTTTTGATATTGAATAATTTTTTATTGCAGAAAATGTATTGATTACTACATCTTTGAATATTTTTGGAGTTATTGAACCTGTTACTTTATATTCCAACTTTCCGATTGTTGATATTGTTGAAGAATTATACTCGTATCTATCATGGTGAACTGTTGCTAATACATCCGGAATTGGCGGAGCTCTTCCGTCTTGAAATAAAGGTATTGTTCCTGTACCTATCTGAGAACCGTTCAATGTATTTATTGCCGTTAAGTTTAATATTAAGTCAGCCGACATCTCATTTTCTACCTCAAAACTATCGTTTGAATTGTCACTTAAATCTATATCAAACTCTAAATTATTATTTGTTTTTGATTCCCAACTTGTTACCGTTTTCTTATTTGTTGCTCCGTTTGATAAATTTAATGTTCCGCTTTCAAAGTTTATATTTTCACTAAAAAACTTGTTTGTATTCTTATTCTTTTTGTCTGATTTTGCATGTAATTCTACTTCTGCACCATATATGTTTACTTTACCTGTATATTCCGAAATATCTTCGTTCAATACTAGTTTCCCGTTTGCCGTTATTGTGTCTGTTGAACTATTGATATTTAATATACTTGTATTATTTTCTGCTGTTATTCTATCATTAAATATTATTTGTGCATTTTCATCTGCACATAAGTTTATTGTTCCTTCTTTACCGGTTATTTCACGATGTTCTGCCGACACAACTCCCGATAAAAACAATTGAATACAACAAACTACTGCCAAGACGAATATAAAAATTCTTTGCACTTATTCTCCTTTTATTCTTACTTTCATTTTATATTGGTAACTTTTATATTTTTTGTTTCTGCTATACTAACTTTTGATTAAATAAAGCTTTTTATACTTGATTTATTATACAATAAAAAAATAGTTTTGTTAAGATTGTGATGTGCCGAATGAAAAATGCTAAGGGTTAGATGATTTTAAGAAATTTTGTGCAGTAATATTATTTGCCGATATAAAAAGAAAATAAAAAAAACAGACGACAGATGACTGTAGGTATTGAGAGATAGAAATGACAAGAGAGGCAGAAGATTGTATGATTGAAAAATTGACAACAGAGAGAAAGGCAGAAAATGGAAGATATAAAAAAAAAAGCAATCGGTTGATTTCCGATTGCTCTTTTTAAATATTTAATATTTTATTTAACATTAAACCATCTGCCTTTAATTCTTCCTTCCTTCATAAAAACTTCATAATGTCTCATAATCAAATGCGATTCTATTTGACCGATTGTATCCAAAGACACACCTACAACGATAAGTAAAGAAGTTCCTCCGAAGAAGAAAGGTGCTGACAGTATTGATCTTAAATAATCAGGTAAAACTGCTATACATGCAACAAATAAAGCTCCACCTAATGTAACTCTTTCCAAAACTTTTTGAATATAAGTTGCTGTTGGCTCACCGGGTCTAATTCCGGGAACAAAACCACCGGACTTTTTCATATTTTCTGCTAAATCTTTCGGATTAAAAGAAATAGAATTATAAAAATAACAGAAGAATATTACTAAAGAAGCATATACTGTATTATAAATCCATGAACTGCTATTAAACCATGCAGTAATTGTTTTTGATACAGGGTAACCCCACAGAGTCCAATTCGGAGCAAATTGTGCAATTGTAAGTGGTGCAGACAAGATAGATACTGCAAAAATAACTGCAATAACACCTGATTGATCAACTTTTATAGGTAAGAATGAACTTGAACCGCCACACACTCTTCCTCCAACCATTCTTTTTGCATAGTTAACAGGAATTCTTCTTTGTGCCGTTTCAACCCAAACAACAAGAGTTAAAACTACTAGAACACAAGCCAATAAAAGTATAGCAACTAACAAAGAAAGTTCTTCCATTCTTATAAGTTCTACAACACTTAAACATGCAGACGGTAATCTTTCAACGATACCGGCAAAAATGATTAAAGAAATACCATTACCAATTCCTCTTTCCGTTACTTGTTCTCCAAGCCACATAATAAGAACTGTTCCGGTTACAAGTGTAACTATTGTCATTACCATCCAAGATATTGTCGGATCTAAAACTATAGGCATACCACTTGGGGTAGGCATTCTTGTTATAGCCATTGTAAGGCCAAAAGATTGTATTGCACCAAGTATAAGTGTTCCATATCTTGTAATTTGTGTAAGTTTCTTTCTTCCCTGCTCGCCTTCTTTTGCTAATCTATCTAAATAAGGAATAACATGTGCACCTTGCATTAAACTCATTATAATAGATGCATTGATATAAGGCATAATACCCATTGAAAATACTGACATTCTGTTTAATGCACCACCGGAAAACATATCTAAAAACCCTAACAAACCATTACTGTTGGCTGCAAATAAACTCCTCACTGCATCCGCATTGACTCCCGGAATCGGGACTGATGCACCAATCCTGTAAGCTACAATTATAGCAAGAGTAAATAATACTTTGTTCCTAAGTTGTGGTATTTTAAATATATCTACAATTTTTTTAAACATTTTTATTCCCTATATATATAAATTTTAATTACTTTATAACTTCTGCCTTTCCGCCGGCTTTTTCAATTTTTTCTTTTGCTGTTTTAGAAAAAGCATTTACTTTAACTACAAAATTCTTTTTAAGTTCTCCGTTAGCAAGAACTTTTATTAATCCGTTTTTCTTTATAATACCCGCTTTCTTTAAGCTTTCTGCTGTTATCTCTGCACCAGCTTCAAATTTGGCTTCTATTGAGCTTATATTTACTATTTCATATCTTTCGCTGGAAATACTATGTCCTCTTTTTGGAGTTCTTCTAACGATAGACATTTGTCCACCTTCAAAGTAAGACATTTTTCCGTCACCGGATCTTGCTTTTTGCCCTTTATGACCTCTTCCCGATGTCTTTCCATGACCGGAACTTTCACCTCTACCAACTATCTTCTTTCTATGTTTTGCACCTTCTGCAGGTGATAATGTATTAAGACCTATCATATTTCTGCAACCTCTTTATTTCTTAATTTAGCAACAGCTTCTTTTGTTCTTAAACCTTTCAAAGCTTCTATTGTTGCATAAACTACATTAAATTTGTTTGCTGTTCTCATTGATTTTGTAAGAATATCTGAAATTCCTACTGCTTCAAGCACAGCTCTTACAGGACCACCGGCAATAACACCTGTTCCGGGAACTGCAGGCTTTAACAAAACCTTTCCTGCTCCGGAAACACCAATTATTTCATGAGGAATTGTTGTGTTTCTCAAAGATATGGATATCATATTCTTTTGAGCATAAGCACTTCCTTTTTTAATCGCAGCTTGAACTTCATTTGCTTTGCCAAGTCCGCAACCGATTTTACCGTTTTTATCTCCAACTACAACTAAAGCATTAAACGAAAATCTCTTTCCACCTTTAACAACTTTTGCAACTCTATTAACAGCTACTACGGTTTCAATTAAACCGCTTTCGTTTTCATTTTTTTCATTTTTATTTATTTTATGATCAGCCAACTTATCCCCCTCAACGACAGCCAATTAATTATATAACTTTTTAGTACAAACTTAGAATTCAAGTCCACCGGCTCTTGCTTCTTCGGCAAGTGCTTTTACTTTACCTGTATAAACTTTTCCCGCTCTATCAAAAACAACTTTTTTAACATTCTTTTCTGTTGCTTTCTTAGCAATCAATTTTCCAACAGCTTTTGCTGCTTCAATTGTATCTGTTGTCTTTAATGTTCCTTTTATCTCTGCAGACAAAGTTGATGATGCTGCCAAAGTAAAACCTTTAGAATCATCAATTACTTGTGCATAAATATGTTTATGTCCACACTTAACGGCAAGTCTTGGTCTTTCCGGTGTGCCTTCAACTTTACTTCTTATTCTTTTCTTACGAAAACCTAATCTTATTTTTGAACTTTTCATTTACAACCCTCTATTATTTCTTAGAACCAGCTGCAGCTTTACCAGCTTTTCTAATAATCTTTTCACCAACATATCTTATACCAAAACCTTTATACGGTTCAGGTGGTTTTACAGCTCTAACTTCTGCTGCAAAAGCTCCAACTTTTTGTTTATCTGCACCGGTGATTGTTAATGTAGGAATCTTATCTTGTGTCATACCGGCAACAACTTTCACTCCTTCAGGAATTTCCAATGTTACCGTATGAGAATAACCTACCGTTAAAGTGATATTTTTCCCGCTTATAACAGATTTAAAACCTAAACCGTTAAGCTCAAGTTCCTTTTTATAACCGTTAGTTACACCTTCAATCATGTTGCAAATAAGACCTCTAATAAGACCTTGCATCACATTTGCCTCTTTTGATTCTGTTTTCTGCTCTACAAGTATCTCTGTCTTTTCAATTTTTAAATTTATTCTCTCATCAATTGCTTGTGAGAGTTTTCCATTTGCACCTGAAACTTCTAAAATTCCATTTTTTAATTCAACTTTAACTTTTTCAGGTATTGTTATTGGTTTCTTTCCTAAGCGACTCATTTTGCGACCTCATATTTAAATTTTACCAAACATATCCTATTACTTCGCCACCAACTCCGGCTTCTTTTGCCTTTTTACTTGACATAACTCCTTTTGATGTAGATATTATTGCTATACCAAAACTGCCAAGTACATTTTTCAATTCTTCAACTCTTTTGTATATTCTCAAACTTGGTTTTGAGCTTCTTCTTATTCCTTGAAGAATTGCTTTACCGTTTAAATCATACTTCAAATAAACTCTCAATACACCTTGCTTCTGATCTTCAATGTGTTTATAATTTGCTATATATCCCTCTTCTTTTAAAACTCTGACTATTTCAGTTTTTACTTTTGAAGAAGGAATATCAACTTTTTCATGAAGTTTTGCATTAGCATTCCTTATTCTAACAAACATATCTGATATAGGATCTGTAATCATTACACCT
>ONUQ01000212.1 GCA_900321055.1 uncultured Elusimicrobia bacterium | reverse complement strand
TAACAAGAGATCCGAGAATGGTAGAAAGAAAGAAACCGGGAAGACCAAAAGCAAGAAAGAGATTCCAATTCTCAAAGAGATAATACCGTTTATATGTTATACACAAAAAGCAAGGAGATTGTTCTTCTTGCTTTTTTTTTCTATAATAAGGATTGTTGTTTTGTCGTTGCAAGACGGAGGTTAAGTAATCCGATTGTTGTATTTTTTTGAAATTAGTCTTAAAATAATATAAGAAGAAGTATTTTGTAAGCAAGAAAACTATAAATATATTTTATTAAAATAAAAGATGTTAATTGTAGAATACTAAAGTTGATTCTACATTAAAAAAGGGTGGAGAAGAAAAAATGGCATTAATTGTGATGAAGTTTGGAGGGTCATCTGTAGCAGATAGTGATAAAATGAAACATGTTGCAAATAAAATTATTGCTAGAAAGAAAGGTGGCAATAAAATTGTTGCAGTTGTTTCTGCACCGGGAGATACTACGGATGATTTAATTACAAAGTGTGAAGAAATTACAACAGATCCGAACCCCAGAGAAATGGATATGTTGCTTGCAACAGGTGAACAGATGTCTATATCATTACTTGCAATGGCAATTCAATCTATGGGACATAAAGCTATTTCTTTAACAGGATTTCAGGCAGGCATAACTACAAGTGATGATTATACAAGAGCAAGAGTAAAGAAAATTGAACCTAAAAAGATATTTTCTTTTTTAGATGAAGGCAATACTGTTATTGTTGCAGGTTTTCAGGGAATGAACAAATGTGGCGATATTACAACATTAGGCAGAGGTGGTTCGGATTTAACCGCAGTGGCACTTGCTGCAGCAATGAAAGCAAATATATGTGAGATTTATAGTGATGTTGACGGTATTTTTACAACAGATCCCAGAGTTGTAAAGGATGCAAGGAAAATAGATTTAATATCTTATGAAGAAATGTTGGAAATGGCAGGTTCCGGTGCACAGGTTATGCAAACAAGAAGTATAGAAGTTGCAAAAAATTACGGAATAGAAATCCATGCAAGAAGTACATTTTCAGACAAAGAAGGTACATATATAGTCAGTGAAGAAAAAATAGGGAGAAAAAAAATGGAAGACCTTATGGTATCAGCAGTAACTTTTGATAAAAATCAGGTAAAATTTTCTTTAATAGATTTGCCGGATATTCCGGGAATGGCAGCAAAAATATTTAGCAGTATTGCAAAGTTAGGTATCAATGTAGATATGATTATTCAGTCTGCGGCTTTGGATAAAAAAAATGATATTTCTTTTACGGTAAGTAAAGTAGATATGAAAAAAACTCAACAAAAAGTTGATGAACTTGCAAAACAATTGGGAGCACAAACCGTAACTTGTGATGAACATGTTGCAAAAGTTTCCGTAGTTGGTGTCGGAATGAAAACACATGCGGGTGTTGCTTCAAAAATGTTTGATATTTTAGCTAAAAATAAAATAAACATTGAAATGATTTCTACAAGTGAAATAAAGGTATCTTGTGTTATAGATGCGGTTGATTTAAATAAAGCAGTAAATGAATTACATAAAGGTTTTAAATTAAGCAAGAAATAATTTTTTGCTTTTAAAATCTTGTCCATAAAAAATCCTTAGTGTTTTTATGAAACAGATTAAAATATTTGATACGACTTTAAGAGATGGCAGTCAGGGGGCAGGTATATCGTTTTCGGTTGAAGATAAATTGAAAATAGCATCTGCCCTTGATACCTTTGGTATAGCATATATTGAAGGCGGTTGGCCAGGTTCTAATCCGAAAGATGAAGAATTTTTTAAACTTGCAAAAAATAAATTTAAAAATTCTAAACTTGTGGCATTTAGTTCAACAAGAAAACCGAACACAAAAATCCAAGATGATAATCAAATAAAAAAAATAATTTCTTCAGATACAAAAGTTGCAACAATTTTTGGGAAATCTTGGGATTTACATGTACAGGTTGCACTTAAAACAACTCTTAAAGAAAATCTTAAAATGATATTTGAAACAATAGCATATTTGAAAACAAAAAAATTTGAAGTTATATATGATGCGGAACACTATTTTGACGGATACATTCATAATAAAATTTATACTTTTGAAACAATAAAATCGGCAGTAGATGCCGGTGCGGATTATATTTGTTTGTGTGAGACTAACGGTGGAGTTTTACCGTCATATATAGAAAAAACAGTTAAAGAAACAATTAAAGAGTTTCCTAATGTAAAGTTTGGTATTCATGCACATAACGATTGTGATTGTGCCGTGGCAAATTCAATAATTGCGGTTCAATCAGGGTGTCAACTTGTTCAGGGTACAATAAACGGTATAGGTGAAAGGTGCGGAAATGCAAATTTGTGTTCTATTATCCCGTCACTGCAACTAAAAGGGAAATATCATTGTGTTCCCGTACAAAATTTAAAAAATATCACAAATCTTTCCAGATATATTGATGAAATAGCAAATTTGACTTCCAATGACAGTATGCCTTATGTCGGTAAAAATGCTTTTTCGCATAAAGCGGGAGTGCATGTTTCGGCAATAAAAAAAGATTCTAAGACTTATGAACATATAAATCCTAAACATGTCGGAAACAAAAGAAATATTTTAGTAAGCGATTTGTCGGGAAAAAGCAACATAGTTTCAAAAGCAGATGAACTTGCAATAGATTTAGAAAAAGATGTACAAGGTATAATTAATATAGTTAAAGAAAAAGAAAATAACGGTTATCAATACGAAAATGCAGACGGTTCGTTTTATATTCTTACAAAAAAGCTGGAAAAAACATATAAAAATTTTTTTACATTGAAAAATTATAGAGTTAGTGTAGAAAAAAACAAAGACGGTTCTATTGTATCGGAAGCAACCGTTAAACTTGATGTTAACGGAAAAGAAGAACATACCGTTGCAGAAGGCGGTGGTCCTGTTGATGCATTAGATAAATGTTTAAGAAAAGCACTAATAAAATTCTATCCGGAGATAAAATCCGTTATACTTACGGATTTTAAAGTAAGAGTTATTAATTCAGATGCGAATACGGCAGCAAAAGTTAGGGTTCTAATAGAATCTAAAGATAAAAAATATAGTTGGGGTACAATAGGGGTTAGTGATAATATTATAGATGCCTGTTGGCAAGCTCTTTCGGATTCTGTTGAGTATAAACTTTTAAAAAAATAACAGGT
>ONUQ01000213.1 GCA_900321055.1 uncultured Elusimicrobia bacterium | reverse complement strand
AGGAGTAGAAGGAAACATAGGAGTAAAATATAGTTTTTCAAATACAAAAAAGAATAATAATATTAACAATAAAAAGACAGAGCAAATCTTGACGGAAAGAATGAAAATTCAGGAAGAGAAATCAAAAATGTCAGGGAAAAATAAAGCGAAAAAAATGAAACAAGAACAGAGAAAAAGTAAAACACAAATACGGAAAAAGAAAGCACAAATAGAAAAGATGAAACAAAAATAGAAGAAACAAATAAAAAAATAAATTGGAAAAGAACAAAAAAAGGACACCGTTAAAATCGGTGTCCTTTTTCTATTCTCCATTGCATTGTCTTTTTTTTGTTGTTGCTGTTGTCTTTGCTTTTAGTAATCATCTCCCATTGTTCCAGCCATTGCATTTTGTCTTTGTCGTTGCCGTTTGCCTTTCGTTTTTGTAAACTATGCTTTCTTTTGTATACTCTTTGCTGCTCTTATCAGATCTATTCTTCCTGCTTTGTTCGTTGCTATTTGTTTTTTCATTTTTGTAAACTATGCTTTTCTTGCTATACTCTTTGTTGCTCTTATCATATCCATTTTTTCGGCTGCTCTCTTTGCTTTCGGTAATAAATTATCTTCAATTAACATTTGTATTTCCTTATCTATCTCTGCCAGTTTTGCTTTTCTATATTCTTCCCTATCTTCTTCCTTGTTAGGATAATCTTTCATTTGCTCTAACGATATAACTTTACTATCTGATTTATTCATTTGCCCTGAAATTAAACCTGATACTTCATTACTCAGTATTACTTTAACTATTTCTTGTAGTGTTTTATCTTCTTTCGCTTGTTTCTGTTCACTATCTGTATTTATTATATTATCTTTTTGTTTCAGTACAGCTAACTTGTTTTTAATCTCTTCTTTGTGTTTGTCCATTGCCTTTGTTGTCAGTTCGTTTACTTTCTCTATCTTTGTATTGTTAATTTCTTTTTTTTGTTTTTCTATCTTCTCAATTATACCCTGTAAATTTGTACCTTCTTCTATTTTTAATTCGGGGATATTCTTAAGTTCTTTCATAAGTTTATTCATAAAATCTTTATCTCCTTCTAATACTTCAATTGTTGCTTCAAATTTAGTAGCTTCCTCTTTTGTAACTCCAAACTCAGCAAACCGATTGGACACAACAAAGTCGGTAGCATTCTTATCATATCCTTCCATTAACAGAATTAATATTCTATAAAATATTTGATCCTTTATATTTTTATCCAGTTGCTTTATATCTGCCAAATTAACTGTTTCCTCATTTATTTTATAAAATTCATAAATATGGTTTTCTATATAAGATATCAATGCTCCCATCACAAACTGCCTTAACATTGCCGTTTGTTCTTCCGGTTTAAGATTTTTATCTTTGTCTATACTTGATAACACTATATTCTCAAATTCAATTGTACAAGCAGCTTTGTATTTAACATCGGCTTTCTGTATCTCTTTCTTACAATCGTTAAAACTCTTATTACCGGTCAATACTTCCTTAAATGCTCCTGCCACTTTCTCAGGTGAAACTTTTCCAAATACCGCTTCATACCCCAGTTCGTAAGCATTACTGAAACTCTTTGATGCTACATCCTTTTTAAATAATTCCGCAAACATATTTGCCGTAAATGTTGTTCCCAACGATATCATCGTTTTGGTTGCTTGAGTATCATTTCCAAATATTTTCTCTACCAGCTTTTTTGCAATCTTTAAATTATCTTCTTTATCCATTTCAAAATATAAGCTAAGTCTTCCTTCTTGTGCTAACTTTGAAATATTATTGGCAACTTCATTACTTTTGAATTCTATTTCAGTTTCAGCACCTTCTTTTATAATCTGTTTCCCTTCTACAACAAATATTACTTTCCCTTCAAATAATTTATTAGCATTATCTGTTTTTTCATTACTAAAATCACTTGGTTTATACGATATTTCTTTTCCGCTTTTCTTCATCAAATCCAATATACTGTCTTTATCGCCGATTTTGGTGTTCAATAAAGTTCCTACATTGTTATCTATATCAACCATAAATCTAAACCCTGCTAATGCATTAAGTTGGCTACTTGTTTCCATGAAGTCATAAACTGTTGACTTTTCGGATAGTATTTTTTTTGTTATTCCTATTATCGGCTGTAATCCTGATTTCCTTACTTTTATTACCGTTAAATACAAGTCTTCATCAGAAATATTATCTTTTAGCAATACCACTTTGTGTATTCCCGCTCTTTTAACCCTCTGTATCTCTCTTGCCAACTTACTCTCTTCCAATAACTCT
>ONUQ01000214.1 GCA_900321055.1 uncultured Elusimicrobia bacterium | reverse complement strand
TTATTTTTATCTCCGCATCATCGGTTTATATTACTTATTCCTGCTTACAACTCCCAAAATTCTATTATTATTTTTTTGGTTTGTCAATAATTATAAGCAACAAAATTTCCAAATAAAAAGTATGAATATTAAAAAAGATTTTTAAGAAATTAAATATTTTGAAAACAAGATTTATCGTAAGAATTTAATCTTTTGACATAAAAAAAGAAACTCGCAAACAGAATGCAGTTTTTACATAAATTTGCGAGTTTCAAAATTATAATCTAAAAATTATTTTTATTACTTATCTAATTTATAATGTGTTTGTATTGAGCAAACTTCCCAAACAGAATTTCTTTTTGCTTTTATTGCTTCAACAGTTGCATGAGCTGCAGCAAGTGTTGTTACTATAGGAACATTGTACATTAAAGCTGTTCTTCTAATGCTGTAACCGTCATTATGACTCTTTTGTCCTGACGGAGTATTTACAATCAATGCAACTTCTTTGTTAGAAATTATATCTACAACATTAGGTCTTCCTTCCTGTATTTTATGAACTTCTTTTACAACAAGTCCGTTTTCTTTAAAGAATTCCGCAGTATGTTTTGTTGCTACAATATCAAACCCTATTTCTATAAATTCTTTTGCTATTTCAAGACCTTTTGTTTTATCTCTTTGCCCTAAACTTATAAAAACCGTGCCTTTATCCGGTAACACTGTTCCTGCAGCAAGCTCTGCTTTAGCAAATGCTTTACCGAAATCTTTATCTATACCCATAACTTCACCGGTACTTTTCATTTCCGGACCTAAAACAGTATCTACATTTGAAAATCTTATCCACGGTAAAACAACTTCTTTTACACAAGTATAATCTATGTGTTTAAGCTGTCCGTTCAAATATTCGCCGGGAATTAAATCTTTAACCGTCTTTCCTGCCATAACTTTTGATGCAAGTTTTGCAAGCGGATAACCTACTGCTTTTGAAACAAAAGGAACTGTTCTTGAAGCTCTCGGATTTGCTTCAAGCAAATAAGGTATTCCGTTTTTCACCGCATATTGTATATTCATTAACCCCTTAACATTTATTTCTCTTGCTAAGTTTACGGTATGTTCTTTTATTTTTGTGATAATATCCTTTGATAAGGTATGTGTCGGAAGAACACAAGCACTATCTCCGGAATGTATTCCTGCCTGTTCTATATGCTCCATAATTCCTGCTATATAAACATCTTTTCCGTCCGACAAAGCATCAACATCTATTTCTATTGCATTATCAAGATACCTGTCAATAAGTATCGGTTTACCTTCCGTTACATCCGTTGCTTTTGATATGTAGGTTTCAAGGTGGTTTTCGTCATAAACTATTTCCATTGCTCTACCGCCCAAAACATACGAAGGTCTAACCATTACAGGATACCCGATTTGTTTAGCAACGGCTTTTGCTTCTTCAAAAGTTGTTGCCGTACCCGATTGAGCCTGAGGAATATTTAATTTATTTAAAACTTTACTAAATATTTTTCTGTCTTCTGCCATATCTATGGATTCAACGGAAGTTCCTAATATTTTTAGTCCTGCTTTGTTTAAAGCTGCTGCCAAATTTAACGGAGTTTGCCCGCCAAACTGAACTACTACACCTTCAGGTTTTTCCTTATCTGCAATATTTAAAACATCTTCTACCGTTAACGGTTCAAAATAAAGTTTATCTGCCGTATCATAATCCGTTGATACCGTTTCAGGATTACAATTTACCATTATTGTTTCATATCCTTCCTGTTTTAAAGAAAGAACCGCATGAACACAACAATAATCAAATTCTATACCTTGCCCGATTCTGTTCGGCCCTGCACCTAAAATCATAACTTTTTTCTTTTTATCGGAAACGATTACATCGTCTTCTTCTTCATAAGTTGAATAATAATATGCAGTATTTGCTTTAAATTCTCCGCCACAGGTATCAACTAATTTGTAAACAGGAACTATATTTAAACTTTTTCTAAACTCTCTTATTTCTTCCGGAGTTTTTCCGGTAACCAATGCAATTTGTTTATCCGAAAAACCATATTGTTTTATTTTTCTTAAAAGATATTTTTGGTCTTCTCCGCTTAACTCAAATATCTTTGAAATTTCGCTTTCCGTATCTACAATTTCTTTTATTTGATTTAAGAACCAAGGATCTATTTTGCAAATATTGAATATATCACTAATTGTCATACCTAACTTAAATGCATATCTTATAACAAAAATTCTGTCACAATTCGGGGTTGCAAGTTTAGCGGTAACAAACTCCAATGCTTTTTTCTTTGCAGATTCCGTATTTTCCGCAAATAATTTATTTAATATTTTATCTGTTCCGATATCTTCCAGTCCGTAACCGCTTCTTTTAACTTCAAGACCTCTGACAGCCTTTTGAAATGCTTCTTTAAATGTTCTGCCCAAAGCCATTACTTCGCCGACCGATTTCATTGCCGTACCGAGAGTTTGGTTTGTGTCACCGAACTTTTCAAAAGCAAATCTCGGAATTTTTATAACATGATAATCTACCGTCGGTTCAAAACTTGCCGGATTTGGAGCCGTAATATCATTTGTAAGTTCATCCAAAGTGTATCCGACTGCTAACAAACTTGAAATTTTTGCAATAGGAAAACCTGTTGCCTTGGAAGCAAGTGCAGACGAACGGCTTACTCTGGGATTCATTTCAATAACTACCATCCTGCCATCTTTCGGATTTTGTGCAAACTGAATATTTGCACCGCCATGTCTCATTCCGATAATTCTTAATATCCTAAAGGAATCTTGTCTGAGTTTTGCATATTCCTTTGCCGTAATTGTCATTGCAGGGGCAACTGTTATTGAATCCCCGGTATGAACTCCCATCGGATCAACATTTTCAATTGAACATATTGCTATACAATTATCTTTTCTGTCTCTCATAACCTCCATTTCAAGTTCTTTCCAACCTAAAACAGATTCTTCTATTAAAACTTCACTTATAGGACTTGCCTGTAAACCTGCCTGAACCATCTCGTCAAATTCTTCTTTTGTCCAAGCCGTTCCCGAGCCTACACCACCAAGTGTAAATGATGGTCTGATAATTATGGGAAAACCTATTGAATAAGCTATATCTCTTGCTTCCTGTAAGTTGTAAGCATAACCGCTTTTCGGCAAATCAAGGCCGATACTTTCAATCATTTTTTTAAAAAGTTTTCTGTCTTCTGCTTTTGAAATAGTATCAAAGTCGGCACCGATAAGTTCTACATTATGTTTTGCAAGAATACCTTTTTCCGCTAAAGCAATAGCCAAATTTAATGCTGTTTGTCCTCCGAGTGTAGGAAGAATTGCATCCGGCTTTTCTTTTTCAATAATTTTTTCAACAATTTCAGGAACTAAAGGTTCTATATAAGTTGCATCCGCAAATTCAGGATCAGTCATAATTGTTGCCGGATTAGAGTTTACCAAAACAACTTTATAACC
>ONUQ01000215.1 GCA_900321055.1 uncultured Elusimicrobia bacterium | reverse complement strand
GTAGCATCACAAAATTTTTATCATCCGTTTTCAATCTTTAAACTCTTTATACTTCTACACACATCTATGCTATATCTTATTACTAAGATAATCTATAAATATTTTTTTCCGTAAACTTGATAATATTACCCATCATAGCAACAGCTTTTTCAGGATATTTTCCTACAGCTGTTTCTGCTGACAACATTACAAAATTACTACCATCTATTATTGCATTAGCAACATCACTAACTTCTGCTCTTGTAGGAACAGGATTTTCTACCATACTTTCAAGCATTTGTGTTGCGGTAATAACAAATTTTTGTCTGGATCTGCACTTCTTTATAATATATTTTTGAACAACAGGAACTGTCCACAGAGGTATTGATATACCCATATCACCTCTTGCAACCATTACACCATCACAAACATCAAGTATAGATGCAATATTATCTATTCCTTCTCTATCTTCTATTTTTGCAACAAGTTGACATTTTGATTGTTCTTGAGATACAATCTTTTTTAAATATTTCATATCGGATTTGTTTCTAACAAAAGAATTTGCGATGTAATCCAGTTTATTTTGTATTGCAAAATCTATATGTGCTTTATCATGATCTTCTATTTCAGGAAAATGTAATTTTGCTGACGGAATATTTATTCCTTTATGTTCTTTTAAAAAATAATCAATTTCAACTGTCGTTGTCACAGAATCTTTTGATACGGAATTAACCGTCAATTTTAAATTTCCATCATCAATAAATACTTCTACACCTTTTTTTAAATCTGACATGGGACCGGAATAATCTATGGAAACAGTTTTTGAATCTCCGATAAGTTTTTTATTTGTTAAAATCAACTTCTGTCCTTTTTTTAGCTCTACAGGTTTTCCGTCTTTCAATTTTCCGACTCTAATTCTATGACCTTCAAGATCTCCTAAAATCTTAATATTTTTTTTATATTTCTTGTTTACAGCTCTTATCAAAGCAATATCTTTCTCATACTGTTCAATAGTTCCATGTGAAAAATTAAGTCTTGCTACAGTCATTCCGCTATCGGAAAGATTTTTAATAACACTTGCTGACCTTGTTGCAGGTCCCATCGTACAAATAATTCCAGTTTTTGCCACAGCACTACACCTCTTTATTTAATTTTAGTAATTTTACCTACTTATTTTTAATATATTATTGCTTACTATTAAATTAAAACAAGTAGCATTTCTTTTTATTTAAGCTACTTGTTTTATTTTTTGTTTATATACTTACTTTTGGTAAATCTTTCAAAGCTTTTTGAACTTCTTCTTCTGAAAAATTACAATCTTGAATTTGACCGGATAAATATTGTTCATAAGCTGTTAAATCAAAATGTCCATGTCCTGATAAATTAAATAATATAGTTTTAGATTTACCTTCTTCTTTTGCTTTTAATGCTTCATTTATTGCTACTCTTATTGCATGAGAAGATTCCGGTGCAGGGAGTATTCCTTCACATCTTGCAAAAGTCACTGCTGCCTCAAAAACTTCTCTTTGTTTTACTACTACTGATTCCGCAAGTTTTTCTTTTACTATTTCAGATACTAAAGGTGAGGCTCCATGATACCTTAACCCACCTGCATGTATTTCACTTGGCATAAAAGTATGCCCTAATGTATACATTTTAAATGCAGGGGTAAAACCTGATAAATCACCGTAATCATAAGCATATACACCTTTAGAAAGTTTAGGACATGCAGAAGGTTCTACGGCTATTGCTCTAAGGTTTTTATGACTACCGTTTATTTTATCCATAATAAACGGAAAAGCAATACCTGAGAAATTAGAACCTCCACCTAAACAAGCTATTACTATATCCGGATACTCATCTATAATTTCTAACTGTTTCTTTGCTTCCAAACCTATAACTGTTTGGTGCATTGCAACATGATTTAGTACACTACCCAAAGAATATTTTGCATTTTCATGTGTTAAAACATCTTCTATTGCTTCAGATATTGCTATACCTAAAGACCCGCTACAATTAGGATCTTTTTCTAAAACTTTTCTACCTGCTTCGGTTTGCATTGAAGGACTTGCATAAACATTTGCACCGTAAACCTGCATAAGAGATTTTCTGTAAGGTTTCTGTTGAAAAGAAACCTTTACCATATATACAACACACTCTATGCCGAACATTTTACAGGCCATCGCAAGTGCCGAACCCCATTGACCTGCACCTGTTTCTGTCGCAATTCTTTTTGTTCCGGCTTTCATATTATAATATACTTGTGCTATTGCAGAATTTGATTTATGGCTACCTGAAGGACTAACACCCTCATTTTTAAAATATATTTTTGCAGGAGTATCTAAAAATTTTTCAAGATTGGTTGCTCTTATAAGAGGAGATGGTCTCCATATTTTATAAACATCTCTCACTTGATCAGGAATATCTATCCATCTTTCTCTGCTTACTTCCTGTTCAACGATTTCTTCAGGAAAAATTTGACACAAATCTTCCTTTGTCGCTATTTTTCCGGTTCTTGTATTGAAAGCGGGTTCCAAAGGTTTCGGTAAATCCGCTTGTATATTATACCATTGTTTAGGTATATCTTCTTCACTTAAAATTATTTTTTTATTATTTGAATTTGACATAAACTAACCTCCTTTTGAGCTTTTTAAAAAGAAACTTTCAAAGCACTATATTCTGTACCATCGAAACTCAAAAGGTTTCCGAGAACAAAAATAAAAACACTGCAAATAATATTTTTTACAAATATCAATCATAATTATCCGTATTTTACATTAAATGTACAATATTTGTCAACACACACAATCGTCTATGTGCAAAACATCCTATTCATCATTATTATATATTTTATTGACACATTATTTTAATTATTGTTAAAACATAAAGAAGTGTTAGTAATATTTTTTATGTTTGATGGCATAAACTAAAAAAACAAACAGATTACAAAGCATGGCAAAATTTGTGTATTCGTTTGGTGACAGAAAAGTAGTATGGTAATGAAAAAAAATGAAGAATTTTCTCTATGGAAAAAAAGTAAACCTTGCTGAAATGGCAGGAAAAAGTAAAACTTCTCGTT